>JBDHXS010000165.1:0-10991 GCA_039810845.1 Runella sp.
AAGATACAGGTACAAAGGCTATTTTTGAAAGTCGCGAAAACAAATACAAAGAAGCCGCGACACTCTACAATGGCTTTATTGTAGAATCGTGTAAGGCGACCAATCTCCTTTGGAAATTTAACTGGAGCATTGATCAACAAAACGTAGCTAACGCCGAAAGGGTTGTAACGGGTGAACGCTACGAATTCAAAAATTTTTCGGGGAATAACTTATTGCAAACCCAAACCACCGTAACTGCTTCCAGTGGCTCGTCGGTCTATATGACAGCATACCGATACGACGCCGAGCCAGCTTTACGTACGTCTGTTGAAAAGTTCCTTCAATTTGTCGAGTTTAACTGGAGCAATGTTTCCATGAAATTAACAGACCCCTCCTCCAATGACTTAACCCAAAGGTATATTCCTATCCACTCTAATAAGGGGGCAAGGCTTGCTTCCGAACGAAAAACGACACCCATCAAAGGCTGGAAAAAAGAATGGCAGCCAAATTCGTTTACCAATTGCACAATTATTCCTTGAAATCTTCCTTTATTTTACTATTTGATTTTGAAGCCGTTGAATCAACATATTGATAGTGCGTCGGTTGAGTTCTTCTTCGCAAGAAAGATAAATTTCGTACTGCTCAGGTGTAAGATAGCCGATGATAGTTCCTAATAACAAGCTTCTGAAATTCAAATCTTTACGAATGGTTTTTTCAATGTACTTAAATTGATCTTCGGGCGAAAAATTGTCAAAATGGGTCTTGCGTTTGTTTATTTGATGCCGAAACATCGCAATCAGCAATTCATTTTGTGACTTTAAGATGGGCCGCAGGGTTTCGTTCTGAAAACTTTCGGCGGGGGTGATAGATTGATTCATTGGATTTTAGACTGTAAACTGTAAACTGTAAACTCCCTTTCCGTAACTTTGCATCGGTCAAAACCAATTTTTATGTCTGAAACCGACACAATTTCATCCCCCTACGCTTTGGCGCAAGAGGCCATTACATTACTTAAACAACTGATTGCTACGCAGTCGTTTAGTCGAGAAGAAGAAGGTACTGCCGCATTGATTGAGGCTTTTTTAGAGAAAAAAGGAATCCCTTTTCATCGTAAAAAAAATAACATATGGGCTTATAATCAGCACTTTGATGCCACTAAGCCTACGGTTTTACTCAATTCCCATCACGATACTGTCAAGCCTAATCCTTCGTGGACGCTTAATCCGTACGAGCCGCTGGTGCAAGACGGCAAACTCTATGGTTTGGGCAGCAACGATGCTGGAGGTTCACTTTGCTCGCTCATCGTTACCTTCTGTCACTTTTACAATAACCCCCATCTGACTCATAATGTTGTGTTGGCCGCTACTGCCGAGGAAGAAATTTCAGGGCGAGAAGGCTTAGAAATGATTGTAGATGACCTGCCACCCATTGATTTTGCCATTGTGGGTGAGCCAACGGAAATGCACTTAGCCGTCGCCGAAAAAGGGCTTTTAGTGTTAGATTGCATTGCTCACGGCAAATCAGGCCATGCCGCCCGCGAAGAAGGCGAAAACGCCATTTACAAGGCCATTGAAGATATTCAGTGGATTCGAAACTATCAATTTCCGAAAGTATCGCCCACGTTGGGGCCTATCAAAATGTCGGTTACAATCATCAACGCAGGAACGCAGCACAACGTCGTGCCTGACGCTTGTAAGTTTACGATTGACGTACGCGTTACTGACCAATATACCCTTGAAGAAGTAATTGAAATTATTGGTCAAAATATTCAGTCCGAAATCGCGGCGCGTTCAGTTCGTTTGCGTCCGTCGAGTATTGCCATTAATCATCCTATTGTACAAGCGGGGGTTAAATTGGGCCGGATTACTTATGGCTCGCCCACCACTTCCGACCAGGCACTGATTGATTGTCCATCGCTCAAAATGGGTCCGGGCCATTCCAGACGGTCGCATACGGCCGATGAATTTATTTATTTGCACGAAATCGAAGAAGGTGTAGCGCAGTATATCAAGATGCTGGAAGATGTGGTTTTGGAGTAATTAATTGACCGTGAAATAAACTTCCTTCATTTAAAAACATTAAAAATATGCCCGCCCACACTCGCCCTTCATTGGCAGAATTACCTACTGAACGTATCGAGCAACTCCTCGCTTTCGATCGGTTGCTTAATATCATGGATGATTTGCGGGCGCAGTGTCCGTGGGATAAGAAACAGACGATTCAGAGTTTGCGGCATTTGACCATTGAAGAAACCTACGAATTGTCGGATGCTATCATGGAAAATGATTTGCCCGAAATCAAAAAGGAATTGGGAGACATTATGTTGCATCTCGTTTTCTACGCCAAAATCGCCTCTGAAACGGGAGATTTCGAGATAAAAGACGTACTTCATGGTATTTGCGAAAAACTTATTGTACGCCATCCGCACATCTACGGCAATGTACAAGCCGACACAGAAGAGCAAGTAAAGCAAAATTGGGAACAGATAAAACTCAAAGAAGGTGATGGAAACAAGTCGGTTTTGGGTGGAGTACCTACTTCGCTTCCTGCGCTGGTGAAATCCATGCGGATTCAAGAAAAAGCGCGCGGGGCAGGGTTTGATTGGGAAGAAAAACAGCAGGTTTGGGAAAAAGTAGAAGAAGAAATGCAAGAATTTAAAGCGCATTTCAACGCCGAAGACAACACGTTGATTGATAAAGAAAAAGCCGAAGGAGAGTTTGGCGATTTGTTGTTTTCGTTGGTCAACTACGCCAGGTTTATAGACATCAACCCTGAAACAGCCTTGGAACGAACCAACAAGAAATTCATCAAACGCTTCAATTACCTCGAAAGTCAGTCGCGGGCAGATGGAAAACAACTCCACGAAATGACCCTTGCCGAGATGGATGAGTACTGGAACCGCGCAAAATCTTTGTAGTCTTCTTTTTATATCGGTTTTGTTTTTATATTTTCGTTTGTGTTTTTCAACTGCTTGAGTTATGCACAAACGACTATGTATTGGGTTGTTTATCAGTTGGATGGCGTTGCGAGCGGTAGCTCAAACGCCTTTTACGGCTTCATGGGATTTTGAAAATAATACAGGGGGAAGTGTTAATAGTCCTAATGTAAATATTTCATCTGCCAATCTATCCAATGTCAATGAAGCAGGCTTCCCTGCAGGTGCAACTGGTGACGCTATCAGCATTCGATTATGGCCAACGGGAGGATTAGATGGTAGCAAATATGTAGAAGTATCATTGACTCCCCAAAACTATCGAATGTCTATTACCTCCATCTCTTTTGACTGTAATCGTTCTACTCAAGGTCCTGCACAATTATCTGTTCGTACCAATCAAGATAATTTTAGTAGTGATATTGGTTCTACATCGGTTGGGACTGGTTTTAGCAATCAAAATTATTCAGTTTCATTCAACAATCTGGAAAATACCGTCAGTTTCCGCATTTATGCTCATACAGCAATGGATATTCTCGGGACTCTGCGCCTTGATAATCTTCGTATTAATGGTACCGTAGCTGTTGTCCCCTTACCCGTAGAACTTACTTATTTTCGAGGACAGGTTTTTAACAATCAAGTGCAGTTGAGTTGGGAAACGGCTTGGGAACGCAATTCAGCTCATTTTGAAGTACAGCGTAGCAATGATTTGAAAGAATTTGTGACATTGAGCACACTTGGAGCGGTGGGTGATAGCCGCGATAGAACGCGTTATGTCTTTACGGATGTGTCTCCTATACCTGGAGTTAACTATTATCGCCTTCGCCAAACCGACAATGATGGCAAATTTGAGTTTTTAAAGATTATTTCAGTCAACTTTGACACAAAAATACCCCAAATTTGGCTCTTTGGCAATCCTGCTTCTACCCATCAGATTAAGGTTAGATTAGATAGGTTGACTCCTTCAGAGCTTCAGTTATACTCACTTAGCGGCCAATTTTTCCCTTTTACTTGGCAAGCTATTTCTACCAATGATTATATTCTTCAAACAATTGCCCCAGTTGGCTGGTATTGGTTAATAGGGCAAAATCAGGCACAAAAGGTAAGCCAGAAAGTATTGCTCGTTGAACCTTAATTGAGTCACAAAATGAAAAGTGTAATCGCGAATCTCGGGCTAATTATGGCTATTGTATCGTCTATTCAAGCACAATCCGACACTACTTTGCCATATATTGTTCAGAAACAGTTTAAACTCCAACGTACCAGTACACAAATTTTAGCAGGCTGGTCAGTAGCCAATTTGACGCTGAGTGGTATTGCACTTGGACAGGCAAATGGAAGTAATAAATACTTCCATGAAATGAACCTTTATTGGAATGTGATTAATGTAGGTATTGCAGGCATAGGATTGTTGGGTTTGCGCAAAATAAATGAATCTCCAACGGTTTCTTCAGTCGTAAAAGAACATTACACGCTACAAAAAAGCTTATTACTCAACACTGGTTTAGATATTGCTTATGTCACAAGTGGGTTTTGGTTATTGGATAAATCTAAAACTGAAATCACCCAGGTACGAAGCGAGCGTTTTCGAGGATTTGGGCAGGCGGTCGTAGTGCAGGGTGGATTTTTATTAGTGTTTGATCTAACCAATTATTTCATTCACCGATCTGATAGCCCTCGACTTCACCGTTTGTTAGACCAAGTGAGCTTGAGTGGAAATGGCGTTCGTGTCAAGTTTTAGGTTATTTTTACGGTTATTATAGCTCACTAAAAATACCTAATGTCTACCACTAATCCGTTTCTTTTTGTGTATGGAACACTCATGAAAGGGTTTTCTAATGTCTTTGCAAAAAAACTGCAAAAAAATGCTCGTTGGCGGGGGAAAGCTTCTTTTAATGGACAACTATTCGACTTGGGGTATTATCCAGGAGCCATATACGAACCTCAAGCCACTACCCAAGTCCATGGTGAAGTATGGGAATTGAATAATTTTTCAGAAACAATCATAGCCTTAGACCGATATGAAGGTATTCATGTACACAATCCTGAATATGTTCGACGAGAAGTTTCTGTAAGACTCGAAACGGGGGAAACAATTTCGGTCTGGGTTTATCTTTTTTGTCAGCCTATTCATTCTTTCGTGTTCATTCCTCAGGGAGATTACCGAAAATGGCTAATTGAGTCTAAACAACATTTGTAGTTCTCTAACGTTAAAAAAGCTACCGTCTCTTTTCCAACCTGTGAATCGTTTTTACAAATATCTATTTTTTGTTTTTTCCTTATTAACAGGGCAACTGTATGCCCAAAAAGGCTATGTCTTAGGCAAAGTATTGGATATTTCTACCAAACAAGGTATTAATTTAGCAACTGTTACCAACCTAAAAACCAGAGATATGACCCGTACTAACAAACAAGGGGTCTTTTTTTTGGATGCTTCCGTAGGTGACTCTATCGAAATTGCCAGTCTAACTCATGTACGGGGAGCTTTTCGTTGGGACGGTAAAACGGAAGAAATTATCCTTCAGCTAAAAAAATTGGATAAAGCCATTGAACTACCTGAAGTAAAAGTTACTTCTAAACGCGAACAGCAACTCGAAAAAGAAATAAAACAAGTACTCGCAGAGCCTGAAGCGCGTAAAAACCTGTCGCTTGGAGAGGCTATATCGATGGCACAATCACCGATTACGCTACTTTATGAACTGTTTAGTAAGTCAGCTAAAGAAGACCGAAAAGTAGCAATGTTGATGCAGGAAAAACGCCGACGCGATTTGGCAGAGTACCGTTTTGGTATGATTGCTGGGCAAGCCACTGAGTTGAGTGGGGACGGTTTAATACGATTTCGTTATTTCTGTGATTTTTCGGAAGAATTTCTGTTACTTTCATCCGATTATGACCTGACTTACGAAGTACTCCAATGCTGGAATGTGTATAAGAAAATTAGAAAAAAATTGTAGAAATTGTAGAATTTAAGCATTTTTACACGATTCGATTCATAATTATTCACCTTTAACAAAACATAAAAAAATGAGTGCATTTGCAGAAGTAATAGAAAAATCTATTGAACAACTAAGCGGTATTGGAGTGGGTGCAGACGAAGCCCTTTTGACTGCCGTAGCCAAAGGCTTAGGCCCTTCTATTTACAACTTGGATTCTTCTTTGGTTTCGGCAACGGATCCAGAAGAACTCGCCCGTGTTAAAACTAACTTTTTGATGGGAAAACTAGGCTTGCCCGACGGTCCCGAGTTGGATGCGGCAATCGCAGAAACTGTTGCATCTTTAAAAGGAATAAATCGCAAATTACGTGTGGTATTTTATTACTTGTTGGTGAAGAAATTTGGCAAAGAAGCTATCTATTCCTAATTCATCGGAAGCACATTAAAAAAACGAAGCCAGCTCCTTTCAAGAAAGAAGCTGGCTTCGTTTTTTACTCTTCTTCCTCTGTTAATACATTAAACTGAAAATCAAGCGGATCGAAATAGTCCAATAGTCTTTGGATAAAAGTAATATCGTTTAAATAAAAATTCAAAAAGTTTTCGCTACGTTCTTGTAATCCTCCACTTGGGAATAACTTGGCTTTAAGTCCTAATAATTGATTCACTTCCGTTTCATGATTACGTTCTTCCGCTTTTTGTAGGCGTTTTTCTACATTCGCTAAAGCATTGATTATCTTTACTTTTTCAGCATTGACAGCCCCTTCTAATGTTTTATCAATAGTGATAGCTTTATGGAGAATATCATTAAAAATTTGTTCTATTGCCTGTTTTTCTTGAGTAAGTTCAAGCGAAACGGTAGAAGTTTTTTCAACGAAAGATTTTCGCAAACGCACATCGTCCCAAAATAAATTCTCAACCGTTACGCCCAACTTTTCGGCTCGCTTGCTGCTAGCAGCATTGATGTAAAGTGCAAAATTACGAGGTAACAAGAAAGGAAACAGTACGTCAAAATGATCAAAAACACCTTTTAGCTGCATCCAATAAGGAACTTCGGATGGGCCTCCTATATAGGCCAAATTAGGTAAAATCATTTCCTGATAGAGTGGGCGCAACACTACATTAGGGCTGAATCGTTCTGGATGCTGATGAGCTAAATCCAGCATTTCGGTTTCTGAAAACTTTAAATCTGTATTCAGTACTTGGTAGCCATCATCTTCTTTAACAATTCTTTCACGAATACCTTCTTCCAGATAAAAAAGATTTATTTCTCGCGGTGAAATTTGGGTATGATATCCCAGTTCCTCGATTTTCGATGTGGTTCGGGTTACCAGTCCGTATGCAATTGATTGCGTAAGTTCTTCTTCAATAACAGGCAAAAAAAGTCGTTTCAAATCTGTACTATCACCATCAATACAAATTAACCCTTCATGGCCAAACAAATCGTTCATGTAGCAACGAACTGCGTCAGCCAATTTATCGTGTTTCAAATATGCTTTCTCAAAAAGAGGGAGGCGTTCGGGTAAAATTTTGAGTGCCTCGCCCAATTCACGGGGATTCATTCTGCCTACTGCACCCTTTTGCTGAGTTTGCCAGGTATATTTTTTGCCGAATAAATTAAAATAACTAATCTCCTCAAAGTCATGATCCTCGGTAGCCATCCAATACACAGGCACAAAATTGTAATCAGGATACGCCGCTTTGAGTTTACGAGCCAAATTGATGGTCGTCACAATTTTATAAATCACATACAACGGCCCCGTAAAAATGTTTAACTGATGCCCAGTCGTGACCGTAAAAGTATTGGGTTGTTCTAAGAGCGATAAATCAGGACAATTGTTTAAGTGCTTATATTGCTGTCTAAGCACTTTTACCAGTTTAACTCTATCTGTATTATTATTCAGACTTTTCTCCTGTATTTGTTTTTCAAAATTGTTGAGCGTAGGAAAGTATCCGTAAAATGGCTGAAGCGACTCTTTCTGTGAAATATAATCTAAAAAAAGTGGAGGAAAAGCGCCAGTGGCGGTAAGTGGTAAGGATTGACAGTGCATAGATCTGTATGATATTAGGCTTTGGGGCTGAAGGTTAAACGCTGATTGAGTCTGATTTTGAGTGTCTCAAAGTTTAAACGAAACGACCCGTCCTAAAGTTTCCCTATCTTTGCAAACTCCTCATTGCAAATTGTAATCTTTTGAACATTATTGTCATTATTCCTGCTTACAACGAAGAAGCTGCCATTGGGCAAGTAATCTCCGAAATCCCTCGCAATTGGGTACATGAGATTGTCGTTGTCGATAACCGCTCTACCGACCAAACAGCCATTCGTGCCCAAGAAGCAGGGGCGACTGTCGTTCACGAAGCACTGCCTGCTTACGGCCGGGCTTGTTTACGCGGAATGGACTACGTAAAATCATTGGCAACTCCCCCCGATATTATTGTTTTTTTGGACGGTGACCATTCCGATTACCCCGAAGAGCTCCCTGATTTAGTACGACCGATTTTAGAACAAAATTATGACATGGTCATTGGTTCACGGTCTTTAGGTAAACGTGAACATGGCTCCATGACGCCCCAACAAGTGTTTGGCAATTGGCTCGCTACGTTTCTGTTACGTCTTCTGTACGGCGTTCGATACACTGATTTAGGTCCCTTCCGCGCCATTAAATGGGATAAACTTTTGGCCCTTGACATGCAAGATAAAACCTACGGCTGGACGGTCGAAATGCAACTAAAAGCGGCCAAGCAGCACCTCAAATCAACCGAAGTAGCGGTTAACTACCGAAAACGTATTGGTTTTTCTAAAATATCGGGCACGGTAAAGGGCGTTGTATTAGCAGGTTACAAGATTATCACGACAATTTTCAAGTATTGGTAAGCAGGGCGAGATTCTACGGATTTATCGTGTAATTTTGCGGAAAATTTCAGAAAAATGACAGAACGCCTTATTATAGATATTCTCGGATGGGTAGGTTCGGTGTTGGTGGTGGGCGCGTATGCCCTCAACATCAGCGGCAGATTACATGCCACGACGAAGGCTTATTTGTGGGCCAACTTGGTCGGCAGTGCTTTTCTGATTGTTAATACCCTTACGTATGGCGCCATTCCCTCCGCCATGGTGAATATCATCTGGGTTGGCATTGCCCTTTGGGGAATGTTTAAACGGCAGCCCAATACCCACTAAATCAGATTCAAACACAACTCACCAATAATAATTCAGTAACAAAATGCAAGTTTGGAAATTTGGCGGTACGTCGGTAGGAAAACCCGAACGGATGCACTCAATCAGAAATCTCGTGACGGCAGATAGCGGCCGCAAAATCGTAGTCTTATCGGCGCTTTCGGGAACTACCAATGCGTTGATTTCGATGGGCGACTCGGCCAAGGCAAACAACGAAGCCGAAGTACAAGAAAAAATAGACGCTTTGAAAGCGCACTACGATGCGTTTATCAAAGAATTATATAGCACCGAAGAAGGACTCCAAAAAGGACAAGCAGTTGTTGACAATGAGTTTAACTTCATTCGTTCGGTGTTGAAGAGTCGCCCTTTTGGCCTCAAACAAGACAAAGAATTGGTGGCACAAGGCGAAATCATGAGTACGCAGATGTTCCAAGCCTATTTGGAAGAAGTAGGCGAAAGTTCGGTACTATTGCCTGCGTTGGATTTTATGCGTATTGACCACGATGGCGAGCCCGAATTGGAGACCATTGAGCAACTGTTAAGCGAAATGCTTAGCCATCACCCAGAAAAGCAAATCGTGGTTACGCAAGGATTTATCTGTCGCAACCCTCGTGGCGAAGTCGATAACCTCAAACGCGGTGGCTCTGACTACACGGCGTCGTTGATTGGGGGGGCGATTCGTGCCGAAGAAATTCAAATTTGGACCGACATCGACGGCATGCACAACAACGACCCTCGCATCGTAAAACGTACATTCCCCATTCGCGAATTGACGTTTGAGGAAGCAGCGGAGTTGGCGTATTTCGGAGCAAAGATTTTGCACCCAAGCACCATTACTCCCGCCAAATTGCGTGGTGTGCCCGTTCGTTTGAAAAATACGATGGAGCCAGAAGCCTTTGGTACGCTCATTGCTACCACTACGACCGACCGCGAAATCAAGGCGATTGCTGCCAAAGACGGTCTAACGGCGATTTATATTCACTCGACTCGTATGCTGAATGCTTACGGTTTCTTGCGTCGTGTATTTGAGATTTTCGAAAAATACAAAACGCCTGTCGATATGATTACAACCTCGGAGGTATCGGTATCAGTCACTATCGACAACGATACGCACTTGAGCGAAATCACGGCCGAATTGAGCGAAATCGCTGACTTAGAAGAACACGACCGCGACTTGTCAATCATCTGTATCGTCGGAGATTTCAAAGCCGACAAAGAAGGCATCGCATTGAAAGTATTCGAAGCCATGAAGCACATTCCTATCCGCATGATTTCGTACGGCGCATCGGAGCACAACCTTTCGATTTTGGTGTGGACCAAAGACAAAGCCGAAGCGCTTAATGTCCTCAACGAGCGTCTCTTCTATTACGAAGATGCCATGAAGACGATTTTTAACGCACAGTAATATGGCACTAACCTTAAATACTGAATCAAAAACATATAGAGAATTGATAGGCAATGGACGGTTTTATACCGTCCCCGCCTATCAGCGTGATTATTCTTGGGATATTAGTGAATGGGAAGAATTGTGGTATGATATAATGCATCTTGCAGATGAAGAATATCATTATATGGGGTATCTAGTTCTGCAAAATACAGAGAATAAAACGTTTACTATTGTAGATGGTCAGCAACGTATTACTACTTTAAGCTTATTGTATTTATCTGGAATTAAACTATTAGATGATTGGATACAAGAAGGAATCGAACCTGATATAACAAAAGAACGTCGTAATGAATTAGAAAGAGGATTTATTGGCAATAAATCTGCCGCATCTATCAATATAACGCCCAAACTCTCTCTAAATCGAAATAACGACGACTTTTATCAACAATACATTCTTAAATTTCGCAAGCCGATTAATATTTCTCGTCAAAAAATATCAAATAAACGTATTCTCAGAAGTTATGAATTTTTCTTCTCTAAACTAAAAGAGAAATTTTCAAAAGAAAAAAATGCCGAAAAATTAGC
>JBDHXS010000166.1:0-10990 GCA_039810845.1 Runella sp.
TTAACAAAAATATAGCCCGAATTCCACGCCCAGTACATGTCTTTGCCATCGCCGCCTACGTCGAGGCAACCTTTGCGTTTGCTTACTTCGGAAGCACTGCGAAGGCTGTCAACGCCAATCACAAAGCTCAGTCCAACGTAATCACCTTTTGGGACGTTGTTGAGGGTAATTTTCTGTGATTCGGGGTGCTGTTGGCGAATCAAAAAGTAACTTTCGTCTTGGGGAACAACATACGCGCTGCCGTCTTTGCGAAGCAAGCGAAGGTTGCTGACATAGTATTGCAAAAAGGTGATGTTAAACGATTCGCCCAAGGCATTGGTATATTTTTTGTCATTAAGAACGACCTCTTCCGAACCCACTTTATTGTGAAATTGGAGGGTAAGCGAACCTGTTTTTTGGGCAAAAAGTGGAGAACAAATAAAAAGCCCTACCACGAAAAGAATATTTTTCATTGTGCAAAAGTAGTTTGATTGGTCTGTTTATGAACGTTAGTTTTTTTACGATTACGACGCCACCACAGCAGAAAGCCCGTTACTGACAAAACGCCAGGGGTAAGCCCGAGGATGACGTACAAGATTTTGACAAAAATGCCTCCGAAATTACCAACGTGGAGAGGGTGAAAGGTGGCTTCGATTTTTTCCCAGGTCGATAAATCGGCATAACGGGTTATTCCTACAAATTGCCCTGTGTAGGCATCAAAAACAATGGCATTTCGGCTCGAAAAAAGCCTGTTTTCATCGTTGTAATACCCTCTCACATTGAACTTACGATGAGGTTGGGTGGGCAAATAAACGTAGTTGGGTGTAAAGTTTGGCGCTTTTTGGAGCGCTTGTTGGTACAAGTTTTGGAGCGAAGCCTTGACCAACGTATTGGCGGGAGTCGGTACGACTTCGTTGTCCCACGTTTTCTTTTCAAAGGCAAAAAGATTCATCCAAAAGCCCGTGAAAAAGACAATAACATTGAGCGCGAGCGACCAAACCCCCACGATACGGTGTACATCGGACGAAAGGGTTCGCCAGTTTTTACGGTTG
Organism: Runella sp.; assembly: GCA_039810845.1. Taxonomy (GTDB): domain Bacteria; phylum Bacteroidota; class Bacteroidia; order Cytophagales; family Spirosomataceae; genus Runella. The sequence goes on from JBDHXS010000166.1 coordinate 1,032, forward strand.
ATTTTTACCTTGAAAGTCAGCACCTTCCAAATAAACTTACGATACACGACCAAGCCCGTAAGAATAGAAACCAGCATGGTCAAACCAAAAATAGCTGTGAGCGCTGCTCCTGGCATCCCAAGGTGGAATGAAAAATGGAATTGAAAAATCCACTCAATCCAGCCCACTTCGAGGTCGTCGCTACGGCCTTTGCGAAGAATTTGGCCCGTATATTGGTTGATGTTGATGGCACCTAAATCGTAGGAAATCAAGCGTGTATCGTTCATATACAGCCGAAAATGATACGACTGCTCAGGGGTTGCTTCGGGGTTTAGCCAGGCGATTCCGTCGAGGTTGGAGTATTCGGCCGTGATGATTCGGTACAAACTATCGATTGGCAAAGGTGCACCCGTGGGCTTGACGGTCAGGGAGTGGCGGTAAATAATCGGGTCGAGTTCCTCCATGAATACCAAAATAGAACCACTTAACCCGAGTAAGAGTAAAAATACCCCCGTGACAAGGCCAAACCAACTGTGGAGGCGAAAAAGAACGCGACTCAGGTTTTTCATATAATAACGTCTTAAACATCACTTTAAGAAAGCGATTAACAAAATTTATCCGCAAAAGGAAAAACTACCCAATAGGGGGTTTGATAAGCACTTGGTCGTGCTTAGAAAGAAGGAAGTGCAAAGGGGCACTTTGTATGACATTGACAACAATAAAATGAGCAGGAAACTCAAACGTAAAGGTGAGTTCCTCGAAGGTATCTTCTACGATTTTTTTGAGTAAAGAAGCGTGGTTTTGGGTCTCTTTGGTAGCGTTGTCTTCGGCCAATTGATGGAGACGTTTGGTTAAATAACATTTACCGTCGCAGTGAAGTTGAGGTTTGAAACGATTTTCGCAGAGCTGTCGAACAATCTCATCTTTGCGTAGCTCAAAGTCTAAATAAACAAACGGCACAAGCAAGGTTTTGATGCTGACCAAAACCAACAAAAACAGCGCTATGTAACGTTTAAAAATCATAGGATGATGAAAATGACGCTGTAAAAGTAAGGAAAAAAAGCACGCCGTATGCGCACCGATAAAAAACGTTGTTTTACGGGGCGCATACGGTTCAATGCGGATCGTATCGGCGAGCTTAATTTTATCTTAGACGATGCCGTTTTTTGCGAATTATGCTTTTACTTCGGTGACGTCCAACATGAAATTATGGAGGTCGGTGTTTTTTACAAACGGATTGAGCAACTCACTGCCTGGGCCAAACATTGATAATTCTACAAACTCTGCCGTGTGATCCATGCCTGCCCATCCTACGGAAGAAAAAGGCGTTTGGATTTGGGCTAATTTTTGGAAAGGTAACTTTCGGGCGTTATAAATACCACCTTCTCCCAGTAAATAGTAATTACTTAAAATCATCAAAGCTTCTTCGGGTTTGATGACGATGCCTTGGGCGGCTTCGATGCGCTCGATGATTTGGGCGGGGGTGAAATCTTTGGTAATACCGTTCAAAATCCACTCGTTAGACTGCTTGTAGGTCGCTATTTTATCAAAATTTGCATTGGCTTTTGAGCCCGACAGCAGGGCAGGAGCAGCATTGCCGTGGTCGGTGGTGAAGATAACGAGGGTATTTTTATCTTTTTCTGCAAAATCAATGGCTACTTTTAAGGCATCGTCAAACTGAATTTGTTCGCCAATGAGCGCGCTTACGTCGTTGGCGTGGGCCGCCCAGTCCACTTTTCCCGACTCAATTTGCAACACAAAACCGTTCGGATTTTTTTGCATAATGTCAATCGCTTTTTGGGTCATTTCGGCCAAAGTCGGAACCGTTGCTTTGAGCGTTTCGCTCTGCGCGCGGTCAATGGCGTAGGGAAGTCCGTCGTCGTGAAATACCCCTAAAATGGGCTTTTCGGCGGTCAAAGCAGCCATTTCATTGCGGTTTAACGCCACTTGATAACCTGCCGTTCTGAAATCCTGCAACAAATCGCGTTTGTCGCTTCGGCCTTCTTTGGAGAAAGTATTGGTACCACCTCCCATCAAAACGTCAAACTTTAAGTCCAAATACTGAACCGCAATGGGCTCCATGCTGCGGCTGTCGGAGTTGACACAAAATCCAGCGGGAGTAGCGTGGGTAATCGGCACCGTAGTAACGCACCCGACGGCTTTGCGGGCGTCTTTGAATTTATGCAAAATGGGTTTGTACTTTTCTCCGTTTGGGCCAATGTTAAGAACGCCATTTTTGACCCGAACGCCTCCGCCCCACGACGAGCTCGCTGCGGCCGAATCAGTGACGAGCGAACTGGCCGAAGCAGTATCCATAAAAGACCGTTTGATGCGGTTTTCGTGCATCAACTGAATCCAAAGGCTATGTCGTCCTTGTTGGCGTTGTAGCATCAGGTCGGCCATGTTGAGCGTACCCGTACTCATGCCGTCGCTCACCAGAAAGATGATGTTTTTGACTTTACCGCGCTTTTTTTTGAGGGTATCCTCAGGAGTAAAAGGATTGAAAAGTTGGCTTCCGATAGCTGCTAACGAGCCATTCTTGAAAAAATCTCTTCTTCGCATGGTTGGATGGAATGGTTAATGGATATTCCGAAACAAAGGTAATTTCTCTTCCCCAAATTACTTGTTTCAGTTCGATTCGGACTATATTTTGATAGTTAACATTCTGTTATTTTTCATGGCTGCAATCAGAACAAGTCCCTACTACCAGTAAATGAATGTGTTTGGAGATAAAGCCTTGTGGTAAGTTAAGGGGAATTTCTGGGGCGTCGAGGGTAGATATGTACCCACATTCATTGCATTTGAAATTGAGATGTACATTGGAATCATCTTTTTTGAGGTGAAACCGCTGCGTGCTTTCCCCCAATACACGATTAATGACACCTGCTTCCCAAAAAGCTAATAATGTCCGATAAATAGTAACGCGGTCATATTCAGGCATTTCTCCTTCTAATTGCTGTAAAGTGAGTGCGTGTTGACACTTCAAAAAAACGTCAATCACCCTGCGTCGTGTGGGGGTACTTCGGATTCCATATTTTTCCAGTAAGGCAAGTGCTTGGCTCATGGTAAAATGTCATTGAGTAATCGCATTAGCAGGTTGGCCACCTCCGTTTATTCTCCCTTTGAAACACTTGGCTAAGGCATTTTGTAAAATAAATGACTGTCTTATGCAACGACGTTGCAAATATATCAATAGGTATCTATATTTGCAACGTCGTTGCATAATTACTGAGTAGTTCTAAGACAAAAATTGTCCTCTTCAATTTTTCCAATGACGACAGCGATAGTTTATCAACCATAAAATTTTCATTTAACCCATCTATGTTATGATTCGTTTATTTACGATTCTTTTTTTTGTTTCAATTAGTTATTTACAGGCCCAGACCATCAAGGGGAAGGTAACCGATGCTTTCACTAATGAAAAAATCGTTGGTGCTTCCGTAAAAATGTTAAACACTGATAAAGGAACCGTGACAGACTCCGAAGGAGCGTTTTCTTTGGAAGGGAAAGGCGTCATTGTCGTTTCATTTGTTGGTTACAAAACCTATCAAGGCAAGGCCAGCGGTGATTTTTTGAACGTTGAGTTGCTGCCCGATATCCAAGACCTGCAAACCGTTGAAATCGTAGGGCGGGCCGCCAAAGACTATAACAGTGACTATTCGTTTTCGGCAACCAAAATCGCCATCAAAAACAAAGAATTGCCCCAAGCCATGAGTACCGTGACCAAAGAACTGATTGCCGACCGTGGCGCGTTCCAATTGGCCGATGCCGTGAAAATTGCCAGTGGGGTTTCGCCTTCGAGTTTTTATAATCAATACAACATCAGGGGAATAAGCCAAAACGAAGAAGGGCAGATTATCAACGGGATGCGTACGCGTCAGTTTTATTTTCTACAACCGCTTACTACCAACATTGAGCGGGTAGAAGTGCTCAAAGGGCCTGCCTCGGTGACTTTTAGTAGTGTGGATCCTGGCGGAAGCATCAACATGGTCACCAAAAAACCGCTGGCTCAGAAAAGAAAAGAAGTGAGCCTTGCCGCTGGGAGTTTTAGCACCATTCGCGGAGCGATGGACTTTACGGGGCCGCTGAATGAATCAAAAACCTTATTGTACCGTCTCAACGGAGCCTATCAGGAGGCGCGTTCTTACCGCGATTTGGTTGGGAATAAATCGGTGTTGATTTCACCTTCGTTTAGCTATATTCCCAATAGCTCGACATCGGTCAACGTTGAAATGATTTTCAGCAATATGTCGGGCAACCTCGACCGTGGGCAACCGATTTTTGGGGCAGTAGCGGGCAAAACCAACCTCAACAGTACGCCTATCAGCCTCAACTTAGGTGCATCCAACGACTTTTTCAAGTCGAAAGAGTTGATGTTGATGGCGAACCTTTCGCATAAATTCACCGAAAAAATCAGTTTCAATGCCTCATACATGAAGCAAACTTGGACCGAAGATTTGCAGGAACACCGTACCACCAACGCTTTTGCCAGTGACATCACGGGTGCGCAGGTGACGAGCCTCGTGCAAATGCAGTTGGTACAACGGAAGCAATTCTGGAACACCGATAACCTAAACGCCTACTTCAACTTCAATTTTGATTGGGGAAAGACTGCTCATAAACTTCTGATAGGCTATGATTTGCAGGATTGGCACAAACTCAAAGGAGGTGGACAAAACGCGGCCCGCGGATTTCTGCTCAAAGACGGCTCGGTGGCGAGTAGTTTTGTTGTGGCCAATGCCGCCAACTATCAGACTGTTAGCATTGGTGGCAAAACTTTGCCAAGACCCAACGTTAATTATTTTGACCTAAGCAATCCCACTTACACAGTCAGAAATCTGAACGATTATACCATGAATAGCCGCGTAGCGGTGCCGTCGGCACTTACTACCACCAACGCAATCTATGTACAAGAACAACTCAAAATCGGGAGATTTTCCGCATTGCTGAGTCTTAGAAACGAATGGTTTGAGGACATTACCAACTACAATGCACCCAACGAGGCTTCGTTTAAAAACACAGCCTTGATTCCGAGGATTGGTTTGACGTACGAAGTCAGCAAAAACATCAATGTATATGCTACCTATTTGGAAGGGTATCAGCCTCAGTCCAACACCGTGACCCTGATGCCAAGTACGGGGGCATTTTTCTGGACCGCCGCTTCCGCCGCTCAGTTTAAACCTTTGATAAGTGACTTGAAAGAGTTGGGCATGAAAGCCGACTTGTTGGGAAAACGTTTTACGCTGAACATGGCGATGTACGAAATCAACCAGAAAAATATCCTGATGAGTGCCAACGACCCCACCAAGCCTGACCTGCTGGTGCAGCGCGGGGCCGACCGCAGCCGTGGGTTTGAGACCGATTTGGCGGGTTATATTCTTCCCAATTGGCAAATCAATGCCTCTTATAGCTTTATTGATGCCAAAATCATGGCCGATGCCAACGAGGCGTTGGTCGGTCAGCGCAAAGAAAAAGTAGCTAAACACAGCGGGAACCTCTGGACTCGGTACAATTTTGAGGGTTTGTCGAAGCTGAAAGATTTGGGGATCGGTGTTGGTATGAATGCCCAAGGCAGCCGAATCCCGTGGTTTAGCCGTGCATTTGAAGTGCCAGCGTTTACTACATTCGATGCGGCGGTTTATTACACTCCGAGCAAAAGCAATGTGCAGATAGCCCTCAATGCCAATAACCTTTTTGATAAAACCTACTGGTTGGGGGCTCAAAACTACACCCGTTTGTTTCCAGGAGCACCAAGAAATTTCATGCTGACGGCTACTTATAAATTTTAACAGAACACCACGAATACATGAATTCATTCGTGTATTCGTGGCAAACTTTTTTTATGCGAATCACCATTCTGAAATTACTTTCAAGACAGGTTTGGAGCAGTAAAATGAGCAATCCTGGTACGCTTTGGCTGATTGGAATTGTGAACATTTTAGTGGTTTTTGCCTTGATTTCGGGTTTTAGAAACCTAAACCAACGACAGAAAACCGAAGAACATTACAGCCAAGAAGTTCGGGAACGCTGGGAAAGCCGCCCCGACAAACATCCCCACCGCATGGCGCACTACGGCTATGTAGCTTTTCGTCAGCGCTTCCCACTGAGTTTTTTTGATTTTGGCATGGACAGCTACCTCGGCAACGCTGTTTTTTTGGAAGCCCATAGGCAAAATACCGTCAATTTCTCGGAGGCAAGTTTATCAAACGGACTGCTGCGTTTTGGCGAGATTTCGGCAGGTATGATTTTGCAATTACTCTTACCTCTGCTGATTTTCTTTTGGGGGTTTGATTTGGTGGCCCGCGAGCGTGAACACGGCACCCTACGGATTGTACTGACGCAGGGTGTAAGCTGGCAAGAACTGCTGCTCGGCAAATCCCTCGGTTTGTTTTATTTGGCACTCAGTGTTTTCGTTCCGTCGGCTGTTTTGGGGCTGACTTTACTGTTTTTCAGTGAATATATTACTGAAAATCCCCATTTGTATCTTCTTTATCTGCTGCTGATTATCAGTTATTTGGTTTACTTTTTTGTGTTGGCTGTGTTGGCAGTCTATGTTTCGGCCAGAGCCAAATCTTCCAAGTCAGCGCTTATCCAATTGATTGGGGTATGGTTATTTTTCACGTTGATGTTACCCAAACTATCGCAGGTGGCGGGGCAAAACATCTTCCCAACTCCCTCAAAAATTGAATTTGATACCACGGTTGAGCAGGAACTTATCAAACAGGGGGATAGTCACAACCCCAACGACCCTCATTTTAAGGCACTGAAAGACTCGCTTTTAGCCGCTTACAAAGTGGATTCTACGCATAAACTCCCTTTCAATTATGCTGGATATGTAATGCGTGAGGGTGAAAAACTCAGTACTGAAACTTACAAAAAACACGAAGCACAACTTGTTGAAACCTACCAAAAACAGCAAAATGTGGTGCGTTTGACGGCCTTTTTCAATCCTTACGTGGCCATTAAAAATCTTTCGATGGCATTGTCGGGGACCGACTACGCAGCCTACAACGACTTTCAGCATCAGGCCGAGGACTTTCGATACCAATTGGCCCAAACCATGAATGAGTTACAGATAAAATACATCAGCAACAAAGTGAAAAGTTCGGCGGATAAAAATGCCGTCATCAGCAAAAAAAACTGGGCGGATTTGCCTGATTTTCAGCCTCAATTTTTAGCCGTTAGAGAAGTTTGTCAAAACGAAATTCTTTCGGGCATCTCGTTGGTTTTGTGGGTTTTAGGTTTGGTTTTTTTGGTGAAATATTCGGTAAAAAATCTAAAAGCTTTTTGAAATGACAGTATTATTGATCAAAAACTTCTTACGTTCAAAAAGCTCACTAACAGGCCTTTTGGTACTATTGGTGGCGGGGCTCATCAGCCTGAATATTGGAAAATATTTTTTGGAAAAGAACAAAGAAATCATTGAGAAAACGGCAGAATATCAGCAGAAAAGCATTGCCCGCAATGTAGCGTTTCACCCCAAAGAAATAGGCTTGTTGCTTTATTATGTGCGTTTTGGGCTGGTCAACGAAATGCCCAATCTGGCAGGTTTGTCCATCGGACAGCGTGACATAAACCCTTCTTTGCAGAGCGTAACGATTCGCAATCTGGAAGAACAAAAATACGCCACCGATTTGATGAATCCCCTGTATCAAATGCTCGGCAACATGGATTTCAGCTTTGTACTCATTTACTTTTTTCCGCTCATCATTATCGCGTTTTGCTTTAATCTTATTTCGGAAGAAAAAGAAGAAGGAACGTGGAGCTTGGTGCTGAGTCAGTCGGTTAATCCACTGAAAATGTTGCGGTTAAAAGTACTCGTTCGTTACGCGAGTGTTTTGGTCGTACTGCTTTTGCTATTGTTAGTCGCTAAATTTTACTTGGTGATTCCTTTTGATGCGACATTTTTGGCTTTCATCCTAACGAGCATTCTTTACGTTAGTTTTTGGTTTTCATTGGCGTGGTTGGTGGCGAGTTTTCAGAAAAATTCGAGCCAAAATGCCTTGATTTTACTGTTTTCTTGGGTGCTACTTACCATCGTGGTTCCTGCGGGAATCAATGCCTTTACCGTTACTCTTTATCCAGTTCCCGAAGCGTTCAGCACCGTTTTGGAAAGTAGGGATGGCTACCACAACAAATGGGACGAACCCAAAGAACCGACCGTAGCGAAATTTCATCAGCATTACCCCCAATTCAGTCAATACAAGCACCCCGAAGGCAAAGATTACAGTTGGCTTTGGTACTACGCCATGCAGCAAATGGGCGACGACGAAGCCGCTGCCGACGCTCAGGCATTTAAGGAGAAACTTCAAAAACGCAATAGATTCAACAGTATCGCGGGACTGTTTTTCCCGACCGTTCATACCCAACTCAGCCTCAATGCCCTGAGTTTGTCTGACATGGACAATTACCTGCACTTCCTCGAAAAACTTGAAGACTTTCACGAGCAAAAACGCCTCTATTTTTACCCGAAAATCTTCACCGAAGCGGATGTTTCGGGGGAAGATTGGGCGGCATTTGGTTTAGACTATTTTAAAGATAAAGCAGACGTTGATTGGCTAAGAATACTTTTTCCAGTGTTGATAATCAGTGGATTGTGTGTTGTTTGGGCAAAAGTGAATTTTAGAAAAAACTTCATGGTGGGCTGATTTTCGGTGGATTTGAACCTTTGCAATGAGGATACTATCAACTAATAAATAGGCAAAAAAATATGTTACAGGCAAAAAACCTTTCCAAAACCTACGGCGAGCAAACCGCTCTCAACAACCTGACTCTGACCATCCATGAAGGCGAAATATTCGCACTTTTAGGGCAAAATGGTGCGGGCAAAACCACGACTATCAACTGCTTTTTAGGGTTTATTGCGCCCACGAGCGGCGAAGTACGTATTAATGGAATTTCGGTGGGAGAAAATGCCCTCGAAACAAAAAAACATTTGGCCTACATCCCCGAAACAGTCATGCTTTACGCCAACCTGACGGGTATCGAAAACCTGGCTTTTTTCTCTTCATTGGCAGGGTTTAACTACGGTAAAGAGCAACTAAGCGGTTTTTTGAGTAAGGCAGGGTTACAAACTTCTGCTCATGCCCAACGCGTAGGCGGCTACTCCAAAGGAATGCGGCAAAAAGTGGGTATCGCCATTGCTATTGCCAAAAAAGCCAAAGCTTTATTGCTTGATGAGCCTACTTCTGGCCTTGACCCCAAAGCCTCCAATGAGTTTTCGGAGATTCTGCGTGAACTCGCCAAAAAAGGCACGGCCGTTTTGATGGCAACACACGATATTTTTCGGGCCAAAGACGTGGCACACCGCATTGGCATCATGAAAGAAGGAAATCTGGTATCGGTGATTGATGCCAAGGATATTTCGGCCAATGAATTAGAACAACTTTATCTGCAAACGGTATGAAAAATCTCATCGCTAACAAAGAATTTACGCAAACCCTGCGCGACAGTCGGTTTTGGGTAGGGGGTAGTGTGGTACTGCTACTACTTTTGGTTGCCACTTGGACGGGCTTTCAAAATTATGAATCGCTGGCGCGGTCGCGGCAGAAGGCCAACGATGCCGCCCGACAAACGTGGGTGAATCAACCCGAAAAAAATCCGCACTCGGCGGCGCATTTCGGTACATTTGCCTTTCGGCCCAAGTCAGATTTGAGCTTTATGGATTTTGGGTTGGATACCTACACGGGCGCAAGTGTGTATTTGGAAGGACACCGCCAAAACGACGCCAAGTTCAGTCAGGCCGAAGATGCCACGTCGCTCATTCGATTTGGCGAAATGACCGTGGCCTTTGTGTTACAGATGCTGATTCCACTGTTAATTATATTTCTGTGTTTTGGCGCATTTACGCAGGAACGTGAAGAAAATACGCTCAAAATCCTGTTGAGTCAGGGCGTATCCGTTCGGTCGTTTTTTTGGGGGAAAGTGAGCGGTTATGCCCGCGTGATTGCGTTGGTGGTACTGCCTGCCCTCGTGATTGC
>JBDHXS010000167.1:0-10986 GCA_039810845.1 Runella sp.
AAAAAGGCACGGATAGCGGCAATACTGGCCGTGCCACCTGCTTTCTTGATGTCATGGCCTGCTTCGTACATCACGTAGCCAGAAGTATTTAGGCCAAAACCACGGCCGAAAACAATCACGGCTGCTGGCCCAGGTGATGTCCCTGGTACATTGGATTGACTGGGGTCGAAAGCGATAATTTGGGTCGAAGTCCGCCAGCCTGCTGATCTGGGCAAATAGATTTGTTCGGCTCCTCCGGGGTGAGCCGCGTCTGTTGAACCCATGTATTGCGAAGCAGGACTGCTTGGGTTAAGACGAGTATAAGGGGGGCTTCCATCACTGTGTGAGCCGGAAAACACCAAAGCATTGCCAACGCCACCTACATTGTTGGCCAGGAAGTTGGTTTGTAAGCTTCCATTGTTCATGTTTTCCAATTCCGAAACGGCTTTGCAGCCCGCCCAAATCGCCCCAAACTGCGTACGATTCCAGTTGTATAAATTACTGTGGGTACTCCACTTGGGGTCGGCGTGGGGCATTACAAAAATATCATCACAACCGCCTAATGATTGGGGGTCTTTAAAGTTGTATGCTGAGGATGGAATCCCCGCCTGACTGAAGAAGCCTGTGGCAATTGATCCATTCTGGTCGTCCAACGTCCAGCGGGGTGCTGATTTGAGGGTATAAGTTACGTTTACCGTCAAAGGACTCGTCGTGGTTATCCCCGAAACGCCATAGCTGCTGATTTTGCCATTTACTGATGCGTTTCGGAAAGCGGCTGGGATGATGAATGTCCCGCCTCGAAAATCTACCCCTTGGAAGCTAAAATCTATGCCATCAATGCCTTTGGTTTGGCTGATGACCCATTTGACAGGGATTTTATCGTTTTTCAACAAATCGTATATCAACCCGTAGGGCCTCAGGCCGTTGGATTGGGTTTGTGGGGTAATCCCCATGTTAATGATGTACGAACCCGAAGGAAAGGTTTCGGTCTGTGCGTAAGACCTCACTATCCCCGCCAACATACACAACAAAAGTAGGCTTGTTGTCAGTAAGTACTTGGTGAGTCGGAAGTGGTAAAAAACAACCATACAATTTGAGAATAAATTTGATGAAACTCAATGGAATCTACACAGTTGTTTTGTATCAAGAACTAATCCGACGATTTAGCCAAATCGTTATACCATTTATCGTTTTTGTTTTTTGTGATATACCAAACAGCTTATTCCGAGGAGGGTAAAAAAAGAAAAGGTATAAAGTGCCTGATTTTTGGCCTTGGAATCAGTTTTTAAAAGACCAAACAGCGCAAAAAAGAGAGGATGTGCTCTCTGTTTGAAGACAAAAATGGGGAGATATTTGGCAGAAAAAAGTCGTGTTCCCTTGCACAATTTTCATGCCATATTGAAAAAAAGGGTGTTTAAAGTGTGATAACGATGATAAAACATTAAAGTTGACAGAAGAAAATAATTAAGCAAAACATGGGAAGAGAATATCAATGAGAAACATTGCCCCACGTTTCGGAAACCGATAGCTGTTTGATGAGTGCTCGTTTGGAATAGGTATTGTCGGTTTCTATTTTGCCAATGTATAGGTACATCATATTGGGTATTACTTCTTGGGTACCTGGGTTTTTACTAGGTAGGTGTATCGTATCAAAATAGGCTGCTAAAGTATATTCTTTTGGTTTTGGGATTCGGTTCATGCCATACATCCGAACGACCCTGACGGTGGCATTAGGGGTAAAATAAGCCGCAAGTTGTTGCTTGATTTGGTAGCGTTGGAGTGTATCTTTATTATGAGCCAGCGAATTAAGTAGCCCTCCCACCAATTTGATAGGAACAGCTAAAGAATCGGACAATGATACTACTCCACTTCTAAATATACTTCCCTCAGAAGATTTAATTTCCAAAACAGGCGTTTGGCTAATGGGTATGTCGTTGAAATACCGATTGAGATAAGAAGAAGAGTAGGCATGAAACTGCTGAAAAGAAACGTGATGCAAAGCACTCGAATCTAGCGGCATAAGCATTCGCTCAAACGCACGCACAAGCGATTCGGTAAATAGCGACGCACTGTGGTTTTTATTGACCCAAGAGGGTTCATGAGGTAGCGAACTCCCCATTTTTATGATGCCACTATGCCCTAAAAACAGTTTTTGAACCACCTGCTTACGATATGCCATTGAAGTACCTAGTGTATCAGGTACTCGTTGGGACGAATGAATGCTTTGCGCACTATATTCTGATAAAATCAGACCTAAATGTAGTTTTTGGCTTTTCTGTTTATTTTCCAGCCACCCTGCCACTTCATCTACCGAAAGCCCTTTGGTAGGTATGTCTCGTAGTTTCCAGTTGGCAAAAAGGCTCTTTTTATTGGAAGGAGGTAGTCCATAGCCGGCATAATACACCACTACGATGTCTTTTTTATTAGTAGGAAGGTTAACAATAGTTTGTTGAAGGTCAGCGGCAGTAAAATTTTGCTTTGAAAAGTGTATTATCTCCATTTTGTAGCCTAATTCCCATTCTACGGTTTGTAAGATTTGAAGCATATCTGCTTCGTTACGCAGTTGTAGTAAGCCAAATGTAGGGTCTTCGTTTTCGATAACAAACAGTACGTGCAGTTTTTGGGCAGAGAGGGATAGGGTGATAAACAAAGCGCCCCAAAGTGTCAATAGGTATTTCATGTCTTGACTATTACAGCCGTTTTCTAACAAGAATTATTCCGATGGCTTAGCCAAATCGTCATACTATTTATCGCTTTTGTTTTTCTACTTCAAATACACTCCTTTAGCAAGTTAAAAATGAAAGGGCAATGTGTTTTTAAATCTTCAAAGTCAATTTAAAACAAGTGCCTTTGCCCACTTCACTTTCGACAGTCAAGACCGTCTTACTTTTCTGCACAAAATTGTAGATCAATACCATGCCTAACCCCAGCCCGTGAATCCCTACTTCGGGTTTAATTTTCCCTGCAAACACTTGTTGTAAATAGTACAATTGGTCAGGAACAATGCCGTTACCAGTGTCAATAATAGTGATGGTCACATTATTAGAAGTTTTGTTTGTTGCAGGAGGGCTGATATAGACTGAAATCTTTCCCCCTGCTAGGGTGTTTTTGATGGCATTATCCAGTAAGTTGCGCACTGTCATCAACAATCCTTTTGGAGCGATAGTCATGGCGAAACTTGGTGGTAACTCCGCTACCAAATCAATCTTTTGGGCTTGGGCAATAGGAAGATAGGTTTGGCATAGTTCCTCCAGCAAAGGTACTACATCCATTTGTTGCCCAACTTCCGCCATATCAGGCGTAAAATACTGGCTTTTGCCCCACTCAAACAAGTTATTGAGGAGTAGTTTGGTCTTTTCGCGCATGTATTCGATTTGTTGGATTACTCTCTCCAACTCTTGCTTTTTACCTTCTTGAATCAGGTGTTGCAACAATCCACCCATGTCATTGAGGTTGTTGATGGGCGTACGTAAATCATGGGCAATAATAGTATAGAATTTATCTCGACCTTGTTGCAATTCCAGCAGTTTCTTATTTGTTTTCCGCAGTTTTATTGAAAAAGCGAGCGTGGTTCCAATCAACCCCAAAGCGATTAATAAACCACCCAGCAAAAGTTCTTTTTGGGATTGAGCCATTTGGAGGGTTCGTTCTCTGCGTTGGACTTCTAACTGACTTTGGAGCAGTTTGGATTTACTTTCACTCGCTTGGTTTTCCAAAGCCAAGTTTTTTAGAGTTGCCTCTCGTTTTTGGGCTTCATATTGTGCTTGGAGTAGCTGATTTCGGCTTTCGGCTACCTGTTTTTCCAAGGAAATCCGTTTGAGTTCAGCTTCTTTTTCCGTAAAAGAATATTTTTCCTTGAGGTGAAACATAGCCAAACTCCGATCACTTTCAAAAATTATTTCATTCAATCGGTCGTACTCCTCATCAGCTTTTACTCCTGCTTTCCAGTTGCCGACATTATAATAAGCAGTCTTCAATAATTTATGGATGTTGCGTTGTCGCCTAAAATCGGTAGGACTTTCCGTTTTAATCTCTTTAGCCGCTTTTTCTAAGGCAACTATCGCCTCATCAAATTTTTTTACTCGTATATAATATCTGCCTAAATTTTGGTAATCCATATAGTTTGCCTTGATTTTAGGGTGTTGAATGGTCTGTAATGCTACTTCAAGACCTTTATCATGTTTGTTCAGGTAGGCATAGCCCTGTTGAAGATTTTGATAGATATTACGCCGCATAAATTCACAGTAGGGATACTTCTCAATCATCTCAGTAGCTTTATGGAAAGCATCCAGTAGCTGATTTTCAGTAGGTTGTTTTTCAAAATAAGGGTCTGCCGACAGGACGGATAAGTAATAGAAATACTTATCAATTGGATTGCTTGATTTTGTCGAGAGTGCAATTAGTTTGTTGAAATATTGTTTTGCTAAATCTATGTAGTTTTCATCCACAGATAATCTTAATAGTCGATAGCAATGAAGTATCCCTGTGGTATCCCTATTTTTTGTAAAAATCTTTTCAGCTTTTACCAAATAATAATATGAAAGAGAATCTTCCTTTTCGTAGGAATAATGCCGCCCCAGTATAAAATAGGTCATGGCTAAGCCAATTTGGGATTTTTGTTTAGCTGCCATCTGTCCGATTTGCTTAGTAATCTGTATGTCTCTGGGTTCATTCCAATTTTGTTTGTTTAACTCAGATGCAATCAATAGATTTAGAGATTGACTAGAACTGGTAGGATTAGCGCTTTTTAAATCAATAGGATTAGATGCCGCAATAAGATAATCCTGAAAAGTCGTAAAGGATTTGGTTTGGGTATTCCCTCGCCCAATTGAAAAAAAGTAAAAGAGGAAGAGTATAATGAGTCTCATAACTTAGAGATTTGAATGCTCAAAAGAGTGAATATTTTATAAAACTGCCTGTTCGGAGGCTGTAGTAAGAAACTTATAAAATGGTTTTGTGATTTTAAGAGTTCCAAACTATCTTAACAGAAGATCCTATTCCTAATTCGCTCATTATATGAAAATTAACCTTGTTTTTTCGAGCAAAATTGTAAATCAATATCATACCTAACCCCAGTTCATGTACTCCTACTTCTGGTTTTATTTTCCCAGAAAACACTTGTTGTAGATAATTTAGCTGCTTAGGCGCAATGCCTTCACCTGTATCGGCAATTATAATAGAATGATGGTGTGTGTCTTTTTCGCTACGAAGGCCGCTTATGGTAATTTTTCCACCAGTGGGTGTATGTTTCAGTGCATTGTCGAGTAGATTACGAACGGCTATTTCGAATCCTTTTTGATCGGCTTTCAGAAGCAAGGAAGAAGGTAATACCATCTCTAATGACACCCCCTTTGCTTCGGCAAAAGGAAGGTAGTGATTACGTAGCGTTTGTAAGGCTACAACGGCATCGAACGCATCGGGTTGAGCTGTGGGTTCATTGATAAAATACTGACTTTTCCCCCATTCAAACAGGTTATTAAGCAGCAGATTTGTCTGCTGTCTCATGCTTTCAATTTGTTGGATAACTTTATCCAATTCCTGTTTTTTACCCTCTTTGATAAGCTGATGCAGCAATGCCCCCATTTCATTAAGACTGTTCATGGGCGAGCGCAGGTCGTGAGCAATGATGGTATAAAATTTATCACGGGCTTGCTGAAGATACAACAACTGTTTGTTGGTTTTCTGAAGTTTTATTGAAAAATAAAGCACGATTCCAGCCATCGCAAGGGCCACAAGTAAGCCGCCAACCAAAAGCCTTTTTTGCGAATCGGCTATTTCCTTTTCTAAAGTAAGTCTTTCAAGCTCTGCTTCCTTGTCGGCAAATGAGTATTTTTCTCGCAGGTGAAACAGGGCCACACTACGGTCATTAGTACTGATTACATAAACCAGACTGTCATAATTTTCGTCTATCTGTATGCTTGCTTTTAAATTTCCAGCTTCATAATACGCTTGTTTTAAGAATATATATATGTTTTTTAGTCGTATGATTGACTTAGGCCTTTCTATCTTTATGCGCTTTGCGGCTTCTTCCAAAGCGGCTATGGCCATATCATATTTTTTTATTGACAGATAAGCAAGGCCTAAGTATTGATAATCCATAAAATCAATTTTTTTGGTTGTATGGTTCATTACTTTCAAGGCAAACTCAAGCCTTTTATCATACTTTTTCTTACGTAAATACCCTTCCTGAATGTTTTTATACACATTGGCTCGGATGTACTCAAAATGAGGGTATTCGTCAATAATTTTGAGCGTTTTTTGTAGGGCATCCTCCATTTGACGTTCTGTTGGTTGGGTGTCAAAATAAGGATCGCAAGCCATAATAAGCAGGTAATACATATAATTGTCAATAGGGTACTTTGATTGTTTACCCAGTGCCACGACTCTATCAAAGTAAAATTTGGGTAAATTTGGGTCTGCTCTTCTTGTATGAGCGCGCAGGAGTTTGGAGCAATGAATGATTCCGGTAGTATCATTGTCTGCCATAAAAATTTTTTCGGCCTTTGCTAAATAGTTATAAGAAAGGGAGTCGTCTTGGTCAATGCTATATTCTCTTCCAAGTATGTAATAGGCCATGGCCAAACCAATCTGCGATTTTTGCTTTGAAGCAAGCTGTATGATTTGCTCTACTTTTTGCTTATTTATCGTGTCATAAACATTTTGTTTTCCAAATTCAATCGCAATCAACAAATGCAGGTATTGGCTTGAATGAGGGCTTGGAGGTACATAGCTTTCTATTTTTTTCAAACTATCCAACCGAGAAGCAGGAATGAAATAATCACGGAAAGTGGTATAGGTTTTGTTTTGAGTATATCCTAACTCAACAAACCAAACCAAAAAGATAAAGGGAATGGTACATTTCATGAAGTTGTGGTTTTTTTAAACGTCCAAAACCAAACTAAAATATGACTTGATGCCTGCTTCGTTAGTATAATTGGCCTTTGAGGGCATGATACATACTGATTGGAATGGTTTCGATGAGCATAAATCGTTTTTTCTACGTTTTCGGGGTAGCTGTTAACAAATAATAATCTCTGAAAGAGTGGAAAGAGATTGGAGTACTTTTGTCTTGTCTATGAATAGGAAATACAGATACAAAGTGGGGAAACATTAGAAAAATAACCGTTGAGTATTTGTAGGGTGTTTTGGTACAAAGTAGCATAGTTTTTTACTCATCAAAAGCGATTTTTTATAGATAGATATAGAGGCTCGATGTTCGGGATAAATGTAGCTATTTATGATGGAAGTAGTAAGGGATTGAATTAGCCAAAACGTTTTTTTTGTTACCTAAAACGTTTTTTTGGGGGGCGGATATTTTAGATTTTTCTTACTTCTGATTTTACATAACGTAATTTGTAACTTCCCAAAATGCCGTCGTGTCGGTAACCGACACAAATGGTCAAAATCTGTAAAGATTCATACAGATTTTTTCGATTTTAGTCAGAGAGATTGGTTTTGCCGACTCCATCTGTGTACTAATATAGATTGACTTAAACACCTTAAATATTAGTTGAAACAAAATAGGTAATAAATTGTTTTAAGTAAATGGATAAAATAACAATTGTACTACTTGAAGACGACCCTATCGACCAAATAAAAATAGAAGTTATGCTCTCAGAGCGTATTTCTTCTCAATATAAATACCAATTAAGAGGTATTTTTACCAAGTTAGAAGATTTGCTAATATATCTTAGTAACCATGAAGTTAATGTAATACTGTCTGATATTTTTCTTCAAAAGAAACCTATCGGTATAGAGCTTATCAAAAAACTTCGGGATAATGCTGTGCCCATTATTTTGATGACGAGTTCGCAAGACCAAGAGCTGTTTTTGGAAGCACAAAAGTACCGCAGTGTGAATTATCTCATCAAACCATTTCATGCTATTTCTCTCCAATCGGCCATCAAAAAGGCTTTAGAAGAACACAATAAGAGCAAGCAATACGATTTTTTAGATAAAAAATACCTGTATTTAAGTAGTAAAACGGGGCAGCAAGATCAAGTTTGGTTTACTGACATTATTCATATTGAAGCCGAGGATAGTCACTGTTATATTTATACCCTTGCCAAAAAGTATGTGCTAAAAAAATCATTGAACAAGTTGTTGAGTGAAGACTTAGACGATTCTTTTATTCGAATTCATCACAAGTACGCAGTCAATAAAATGCATATTCGGAAATCAGAAGCAGAGGTACTTTACCTAACATCGCAAGTAGGACTTCCAGTGGGAAAGAGTTTCAGAAAAGTACTTAATAGCTTTCTAAAATGGCATACTTAATATGTCCAGTTACCACCGAAAATATCCCATTTACAGTCATTTTATCTGGTTTGCCCCAAAAATCTAACTAAAAATACGCCAAATTTAAGCTCGTACAAATAAGGTACGCTACGTTATGGCTAATATAAACTTAGATTTTTATTTTACATTCTTTGAGAAGAGAAGCGCTGCTGAATCAATCGGAGCTAAGGTTAAAAATAACCTTGAATTATTCGATTTTGGATCTAATTATTCTTATTTTTTCATTTTATCAGAAGACGACAAAGATTTACATTCCTTAACAGATACTCTGGCAAGTATCGTTGAAGGAAATTACTGTCTGATAAGCATTATTTATGAGAAAGAGCGACCTTTTTTGCTTGGGGTTAGCATGGATTGGCTTACCCATCAGGTAGAGTATTTCTTTGATTTGGAAGATATTATCCATAAGGTTATAAGCAACTGGAATAACCAATACAGCTTATTCAATTCGCGGTATTTAGCATTTCATAAAGATTATCGGCGCGTTGTCAATCAAGGCCTGCTGATTAAAAGCTACTCATTACAATTACTCTATCTTTTTGTAGAAGATATACAAACAGAAATTTCAAGTAGAAATGCAGGTAATTTCAAGGAAGTTGATTTGCGAAAAATTAGAGAAATTGAGGAAAAGATAACTTACAATTTTCATAAATCTACTCCTTCAATTACCGAAATGGCAAAGATGGCGGGAATGAGTGTGAGTAAATTCAAAAATTTATTCTACGAATTGTTTGGTACTAGCCCCCATCAGCACATTTTAGACAAGAAGATGCTTTATGCCAAAGGGTTACTTCAAACTGGGAAGTACTCGATTACACAAGTAGCGTATAAAGTGGGTTATCACCATCCATCGGGATTTACCCGTATTTATAAGCAAAAATTTAATCACGCACCCAACACTACTTACATTGAACAATCATGACAATGGCTAATCACTTTTCGACCGTTGATTTTATAATTCCTGCCGAAAGTGTTCAAACGGTAGTAAAACTACTACTTACTCACCAAATTTCTTTTATGTTAAAGCCTTCCAATGATGACGCGTGTTCTATACAGATTAACCAACAAATGAGTGAAATAGAGAATAATGATGATAAACGCCTGGAAGAATTAAATCAGATATATGCTGTCATCGAACGCATATATCAAAAATATATTGAAGAAGATATTAGACAGATCCCACCCAAAGAACCTGAAATAGCCAAAGAATTCAAAATTTCATTGGCTACTTTGAAGAGTAGCTTTAAGGAGGTGTATGGTAAACCTTTTTATCAGTTATATATAGAGAAAAAAATGGAGTATGCAAAAGCATTGCTTTTACAGGGTATAAAAGCTGTCAAAGTATCAGAATTAATAGGATATTCTCAGCCCATAAAATTCAATAAGATGTTTCAGAAGCACTTTGGAGTAACGCCTAAGAAGTACCAGATGAGCCACATTACTCTAAGTAAGTCAGGCATTTGATATTCATCCCTCTCCAACAGTCACTTCGGTAGTTAGCATAGAGCGGGCTTTTCCACGAAAAGTTCCCAAAACGGGTGTAATGAGCTGCGGGTCGGAAGAAGAGGCCAGATAGATATGATTGTTCATAATTGCTTTACCTTCGGTCGGATCAAAACCTCGCCAGCCTGCTCCTGGCAAATACACTTCTGCCCAAGCATGAAGTTCGTGTTCTTGAAGGGCGTTACCATATAAATATCCACTCACAAACCGTGTAGCAATACCTACGCTGCGGCAGCAAGCTACAAATAGCTGCGCAAAATCACGACAGGAGCCTTTGCGCCCAATGAGCGTATGTTCAGGGGGCATAGGGGCGCCTACGTCACGGCGTTCATAAACAAAATTTAGGTAAATATTCTGACAGAGAGTCGTCAAAAAAGGAATAGTCTTCCACTGAACTACGGCACAAGTTTGGCGGGCATATTGTTCAACATAGGTGGTGACTCCTTCGCGAACGAGATAGGGTTGTAGGTGTTTTTTTAGTGCCTCTGGGTACTGAAAAGGAATCCGCTCGGTTTCAAAAGGATACAATACAAATCCAAACACATTAAAATCATTCGATAAAACATTCATCTCCACCGAAACTGTGAGGAAATTAGTAAGGTCGCGAAAATAAGCGATTTGTTGATGATTGCCTTCGACATCAATATTATGAACAAGCATACTTGGAGTAGGCTCTACGACAAGAGAATAACTGAATACTTGCTGATGTGGGTATATTTTTGGATATAAATAGAAGGAATGGGGTTCTAAAGAAACCGCTTCTGAATAGGTATAAGATAGCTTGTGTGATATCCGTAGTTTCATGAATAATACCCACTTTGGGCTGTCTGAGAGCAGTAGACTTTAGGAGTAGAGGCAGAGATTATCTCTACCTCTACACTTTTTCACGTACTTTTTCAAGAATAGGACCCATCCAATCGTTGGGGAGCCGTTGTACTGAGTTCTGGAGGAGCATACTCCATTGAAGTGACAAATGCGCCAAATCGTCTTTCTGAAAGCGATGCTCTGTCAGGTGAAAACTATCACGTTCATACATTACTACATCAATTGGGTAGTCCACATCGCTGGCACTAACGCGGGTTGAGTCGAACGATAAAAAACCTACCTTGAGGGCTTCTGTGAGTGAAGAGTCGTACTTTAAGCTCCTAAATAACAGTGGTTTTCCGTAGTTAGAATTGCCAATAACAAAAAATGGGGAAGTTTCGC
>JBDHXS010000168.1:0-10944 GCA_039810845.1 Runella sp.
TGCCCCTTTGCTGACGCGACCTTTGTCGGCAGTGGCAATGGCACTTTCAAGAGGTAATACTGCAATAGCACTTTCGAGGTCGGCAACAATAAAATCCACCACTTCATCGCGGCTGTTGCGAGGGGCTTGCAATTCGGGTGATTCGGGCGATAACGGAGCTTTGATGATAGGCACACCACCAAACAATTGCAGTAAATCGAAGTACAAATAGGCGCGAAAAAACTTAGCTTCGGCCACGTATTTCTCAATTTCAGCAGGTTTTGCATAACTTTCCGCTTTGGAAAGTAGGTAATTGGTAGCCCGTATCCGACTATAAGCGCTGTTCCAACTGCCGTCGGTATTGGGGATGGTATTGGTGCCATTGCTGAAGGTATTGGCCCCATCGCGGGTGTAGAGAATGTCACTACGACGGTCAGAGTGCGGGTTATTGTCCAAAATATCCCCAAAACCTCTCAAGTACGTATAAAATTCGTTTGCAGCGAGTTTAAACTGGTCGGCATTTGTCCAGTAACTCGCATCCGAAATCTCGTTGAGCGGTTTCATGTCCACGAGTTTATTGCAGCCAATGCTCAGAAACATCGTTCCCGTCATGGCTAAAATGATATATATTTTTTGTGCTTTCATCTTCATTTGAATGTTGTAAATGTGAAGTCTGCCTCTGTATTTATCTCCCCCATTGGGGGGGGCTAAAAGGTCAAATTCAATCCTAATGTCATGTACCGATAAAACGGAAAGCGTTGGCTAAAGGTCGAGACATTATTGTTTTCTCCGTCGCCAGTATTGGCTACGCTTCGTGTGGCTTCAGGGTCCCATCCATCTCGGATATTTGACTTTTCCCACAAGTCGCTGCCTGAGAAATACACTCGAAGGCGTTGAATTTTGGCTTTTTGGGTCAATATAGCGGGTAAAGTATAACCTAAGACCACATTTTTGAGGCGGATGTACGAGCCATTTTCCGCAACCCAATCCGACTGATAATAATTGTAATTGTTGATTGTCCCAGTGGTTGATAGACGTGGATAAAATGCCTCAGTATTGGTAGGTGACCAAGTTTTGCCGAGGAAAGCGGCATTTTGGGCTTGGAAAACCACCGCAGCAGGAATCCGCCAGTTGCCATCTCGGATGATGGTACGCCTGCCAACTCCTTGGAAAATGGCGTTGAAATCAAACCCTTTCCATTCAAATCCACCGTTGAAAGAATACACAAAGCGCGGGTCATCACGGCCAAGAGCAACTGCATCTTCGGGGAAAGTGAGTTTTCCGTCGCCATTGACATCTTTAAACATATTGTCACCCAAACTCAACCGAGCATTGGCTTGGGCTGTTGCTGCCCCCGCGGGAAGCCCAATGTTGTTTCCTGCAATAAACTTTCGGTAGGCTTCGAGTTGTTCTTGGGTCTGAATACGTCCGTCATACACTAACCCAAAATACGTATTAAGCGGATACCCCTCCACGGCGCTGTTTAAGCCACGGTTAGCGGAGTTGATGATTTTTTGGCCACCATAACTCACAAGCATGTTGGTATTGTCCGAAATATTTCCAGCAACGTGATAAGATAAACTGCCGATTTTGTCACGCCATCCAAGAGAGAGTTCCCAGCCCTTGGTTTCCAATGTCCCATTGTTGCCATCGGGAGCATTAGCTCCCAGTACTGCTGGATAAGTACGAGCGATAAGCATGTTATTGTTTTTCTTCTTGAAGAATTCGACCGTTCCATAAAGCCGATTTTTCAAAAGGGCAAAATCAATCCCAATGTTTTGGTTATTGACCTTTTCCCAGGTACGGTCAAGAGCGACTAACGTCCCTGAAGGCGATACCCTAACAGCAGGACTTGTACCAAGAATTGGGAAGCCTGAACTTGTAGCCCCAGGGGAGAAACTTATATTCATAAATTGAATATAATCGTAGAGACCAATTCCATTTTGATTACCCACATTTCCATACGAAGCCCTGATTTTCAAGTCATCTAAGAAGGGAACGGCTTGCATAAATTTCTCTTGGGTGACACGCCATCCTAACGATACTCCCCAGAAGCCTTTCCAGCGATTTTGGGCATCAAATTTCGACGAACCATCGTAGCGGGCATTGGCTTCAATCAGATACTTATCTTGATAAGCATAGTTCAAACGGGTAAAATACCCACCGATAGCATAATGATTTTGCGCTTCTGATACCGTTTTGGTGGTAGGGTCACCTGTACTCAGGCTGAGGGAGTTAGGGACGTCAGGTATAGCGTCTAAGGTTTTGGCAATGAATCGGTTGTATTCGTTGCGTTCGTATTGCAAACCTACGGTTGCTTTCAAATCATGCGTATCCAACCAGCGTTTGCTGTATTCGGCGTAGGCATTGGCGCTATAAAATGCTTCTTGTTTGTTTCCACGCTGATATGAACTACGGGTAGGAAGGTAAGCAATTAGGTTGTCGCCCGTGTAATCGTAGAAAGGAATATTGTTCTCAAAAGTACGGTAATCTGTATTTAACAAATAATAGCCAGCTGTTCCAACTAATTTAAGATTGGGCAAGAGATTGTAGGTCAGGTTCAGATTGGTATTGATGCGGGTATTTGTCTCTTTGTTGTCACCACCAAAAGCGGCGATGGAAACTTGTGACGCATTGCCAATACCAGAACCCCAGACATAGGCTTGCCCCTTTTGGTTAAATAAAGGAAGCCCTTGCTGGATACCATTGTTCATAATATTTCCGATAAGTGTGGGCTGAGTAATTTGCTGACGCTCTACTGAGATGTTGGTGGCCAACTTAAGCTTTTCAGAAAAGGCATAGTCGTGAGTCAAACGAAGGTTATAGCGTTTATTGGAATTATTGCCCCATTGTAACAGACTGCCATCGTTCAGATAACCAAGCGATACCCGATAACCCGATTTTTCGCCGCGAGAGGCTACGCTTAATTGGTGCTCTTGCGACTGTGCTGTTCCCCACAATACATCTTGCATGGTTTGATCGAAAAAGGGGAAATCTTTCACGTCGCCAAAAAGCACTGCTCCAGGCGTACTCAATGCGAGATATTCAGCAGGTGTAAGCCATTGTTTGCCTTGGGCCAAGGCTTTTTCCATCACTGTGGTCAGGTTGTTCCAAAGATCAGTGGCAGGAAAACCGTCATTGGTGCGTGCTTCTCGGATGAGCGGCCACCAGTCATTGATACGTACTAAATCGGGTTGTAAACCAATCTTTTTTTGTGAAAAAGCGGCATTGTATTCGATGATGGGTTTGCCTGATTTGGCTCTTTTGGTGGTAATCAATACCACGCCGCCCGCCGCTCGTGAGCCATAGATGGATGCAGCAGCATCTTTCAAAAATGAAATATTGTCAATGTCGTTGGGATTCAGCGAGTTGAGGGCGTTGGTGCCAGGTACTGGCACGCCGTCAATGATCACGAGCGGCTCGCTGTTGTTGACCGACGAAGCCCCTCTCATCTGAAAATTCCACTGTTCGCGCCCTGGTTGAGCCGAGTTCCGCGTGACTACTACCCCAGGAACCTGACCTTGCAATGCTTGTAACGGGTTTGCAACGGGACCACGGTTTTTGAACACTTGGTCATTGATACTTACGACTGACCCTGTGAGGGTTTCTTTGCGTTGTTCGCCATAGCCCACGACGACCACCTCTTGCAAACTTTTGGGGTCGGGGCGAAGCTGGACATTGATTATTTTGCGTGATCCTACTGCCACTTCCTGCTTTTCATATCCCAAAAATGAAAAGACCAAAACGGAACTTTCATCAGGAATGGATAAGTTAAACCGCCCGCTGGGATCTGTAGAAGTGCCACGGGTGGTATTTTTGACCGCCACGTTTACTCCGGGCATGGGTTCGTTTTTTTCATCTTTTACCGTTCCGCTGATTGAAATATCGACAGACTGTGGTTCGATGAGGGTACTTTGCGGGACAGTAATCGTAGCAGTATGTTCTTGTCGCAGCAAAATCTGCGAGCCGTTGACTTCGTAAGAAATAGTTAACGGCTTGAAGAGTGTCTCAAGAATAGTGGCAAGCGGTTGGTTTTGAGCGTTCAAGTTTACTTTTCGCTCCGCTTTGATTTGTTGCGGGCTATAAACAAACCGTACAGAGGCTATCTTGCTGATTTTTCGGATAGCAAAGTCCAGGTTTTGATTTTCAATCGAAACCGATAAGCGTCGGTTGAGTAATTCTTGGGCACTACCGTTGGTGGCCAATACCCAAGTACAGGCCCAGATTGACAATAAAAATTGATAGAAAGAAAGACGCATGATTTTTAGGCAAACCGTTAGCGTTTTAGAACCATTTTTCATACATTTGAAACGTTTTCAATGTTAATATTTGAGACAAAAAGTCCCCAAGTCCGACGTCCTGTCGGAGTGCAGCAAGCCTGAGAAACTTTGCGGGGACTGACCTGAAATCGGGGACGTTGGCGCGTTCCCGATTTCTTTTTTTATGAAGGGAGTGTTTGGTTTTGTTTAGTTCATGCAATACAAATGAGGTTTTTATGTTGGGTTTGAATCATTATGAAGTTGATTGGTTAAGCAATATTTAATTAGGGTTACACCCTCTTCCTTGGATGACAATTTGGGCATTTACGACTTGATACGTTGCGTCGATGGCCTTACAGATTAAATCCAATTGCTCATAGAAGCTTTCATTGATAAATTCTGCGCTTATCTCACAATTTTTAACAACCTCCTTTTCGTACAAAATATCAATTCCGTAGGTCTGACTCAGTGCCTCAAAAGCTTGGCTAACTGACGCACTGTTGAAGGTAAGCCCTGTTATTTTTTGGGGAGCAGCGGCAACAATGGGCGCGGGCGCGCTGACCAATGTTTTCTCAATATTTTCATCTTTTCGGTCAAAGATAACTTGTTGATTAGGCGTAAGAATAGTTCCTGAGAGTTGGGTACTCGTCGCTTTTTCTTCAAGTTCTTCCGTCGAATAGACCGACACTTTACCCGTTTTGACGATGACTTCTACTTTTTCAGCTTTGTCAAAGGCACGTACCCAAAAACTGGTACCGAGTACTTTGGTCACCAATTCATTGGCATACACCAAAAATGGTTTTTTGGGGTTTTTTGTTACTTCAAAAAAGCCTTCACCACTTAAGTAAACTTCACGAGTACTGGAAGCAAAGACTTTAGGATAACTTAATCGACTAAGCGGCGAGAGCCGAACTTGGCTGCCGTCGGGAAGAGAAACCAATTTTTCGACCTTATCGTCATTGATTACCTCGACGAGTTGAGTGCCCAGTTGGCTTTTGCGTACTTCATAAACAACCGTTGAACTGATTTTTGATTGATAAACGGTATAAAATGCGCCTAAAACTCCCAACACTACGACCGCAGCAGCGGCTTGTTTCCACCAGCTTATTCGATTAAGCAAAGGTTTAACAAAAACTTCCTCGCGGTTTCGTGCCTCAGAGAGACTAGAAATGGCTTGTTTTAGCTCATTCTCCGAAAGTAACTCGTGTGTTTGGTTCATTTTCAGAATAAACGCGCGGGCTTGGGTAACGCTTTCGTTTTTCGATGGATTTTCCAGTACCCATTTTTCCCAAAAGGAACTCTCAGTTGGTAGGTTTTTAAGTACCCACCTCCTAAAAGAATCATCCAGGACAAATTCAGTAACCGTATATTCTTTGTAATCTTTCATAGATTTTATTTTCACATCTGAAGGTGTGTTGTAAGGAAATAGTACTTACCAAAGAAGGAATACCCTTTTTTGGAGAAAAATTTTCGATTTTTTTTGAAAAAAGAATTTAACACGCTATAAACGATTGATTTGTAGTGTGTTAAAGTTTATGTCCTTGAATAGTAGGTAAGCCTATCACAAAGATGCAGCTTAAACGTTTAGGCAAGTTTTTTGAAAAGTCGAAGCAAAAGGGGGAAAAATACAACCAGTGCTGGAAGTAAGTTTTTCATTTGGGAAAGCGCACGGTACAAAAAGTTAGCAACGGTTTGTCGCTCTACATCCATGATTTGGGCAATTTCTTCGTTAGAAAGCCCTTCGTAAAATTTCAAAAAAATAACTTCTTGTTGACGTGGGGGCAGTTGTTCAATGGCCCGACGAAGGGCATGTTCTTGTTCCGATAGCAGTTCAGCGTTGATTAAATCAATTTCAACGTTAGCGCTTTGAACCAAGGTGTCTTCTTCAACACCTTGAGAATTTAGCCAAGGTTTGTCATGTTTGAGCTGACGAACAAAGTTGTTCCTGAGAGCTTTGATGAGATAAATAGTCACGTACGGCGTGTCAACGAGTCGTTCGCGCCGTTCCCAGAGTTCCAAAAACAAATCTTGGATGCAATCCTTGATGTAATCGCGGTCTTTGGTGAACCGAGTACCGTAGTTAAATAACACCCGATAACGTAATTCAACGAGCTGGTCAAAAGCATGTTCATCCCCTGTTTTAAAGCGGCTCCACAATTCGGCTAACAAAGGCTCATCGACGGGTACTGGCATATACAAAAAGGAAGTGGTAGCACAATATTACGAGGTGAGTTGAAATATAGCTAATTCCTTTCATTATTTTCTGGGTAAAAAAATAAAGACATTCTTTGAATGAATTGTGTTATTTTTAGGTTCATTAGCAAACAATTTAGCCATAAGACGATGAAAAAGATATTTATCTGCCTGTTTTTCATTGGGTATTGTTTATAAATGGTGATAGACAAATATTTCTATATAGTTCTGAACAGATTTATCCCTAATTTTTTTGAAGCATTATAACAACTTTTTGAAGACAAAACCGTTTATTCTAAGTTCAATAACTAACCAATAACATACACAAAACAAAAAATGAAAAATTCATTATTCGCCCTGTTCTTTTCGCTTGTTGCCCTCAATTTTGCTTGCAGCCAAAACCCTCCTGCCAGTCCACGTATTACGGCAGATGGCAAAGATGTTAAAATCGTTTTTGGACAACCCTCCAAAAAAGGACGTGTTATTTTTGGCGCAGAAGGAAGTCAAAGTCTGGAAAAATATGGTAAAGTATGGCGGATAGGAGCCAACGAGGCTACCGTCATTACCTTCAAAAAAGATGGAATGTTTGGTGGAAAACCAGTTAAGGCTGGAGACTATGGATTTTTTGCCATTCCTGGCGAAAAAGAATGGGTTGTGATTCTTAACAGTGAACCTAAGCAATGGGGGGCTTATAATTATAAGCAAGATAAAGATGTGTTGCGTGTGACTGTACCTGCCACAGCATCGAAAGAGCCTGTCGAAAAACTCAATTTTGAAGTAAAAGATAATGCGCTTGTATTTGCGTGGGATAACGCAGGTTTTTCTGTGCCATTGAAGTTTTAAGTGCTAATGTACCAAAAAAGAAGCCCAGCCAATCGGTTGGGCTTCTTTTTTGGTTATGCAACCTAACTTATAGTAACCAATTGATAGATAAGCCTTTTTAGTTAGCAAAAGAATGATAACCTTACCTATGAAAAGAACCATGAAACGGGCTTTGTATGCCATTTTGTTTTTATTAGTAATTGTAATTATGGCGGCATTGACGTTGGCCTATTGGCCTACCGAGTGGAAGATTTCAAATAGAGGAATTACCACTAAAGACGCGACTGTTTTACGTAAAAGGTATGAAGGCTCACATCATTTGATAACGACAACCGATGGGGAAACTCTCTTTTTGCGCCGATGGAATCCCGATACACTCTCACCTGCCAAAAAGGAAATAGCAGTGCTTATCTTTCATGGATTTACGGCGTATAGCGGCCCTTACAGCATGGCTGGTATCCCCTTTGCCAAAGGAGGCTATACTACATTTGGATTAGATTATAGGGGACATGGTCTCTCTGACGGGAATCGTGGCGATAGCCCAAACAAAGATAGATGGATTGGAGATTTGGCAGAAGCAGTAAAATATGTGAAAGGTCTTGGGTTTTCAAAAGTAGTGGTGATGGGACATAGCCTTGGGGTGGCATCCTCTATTTGTGCTGCAAACGCCGTTCCTGATGAAATCGCAGGTTTGATTTTACTATCAGGCGCTTATGAGAGTCGTAAAGGGTTGAACAAACCCATCAGTTTATTTGTAAAGGCAAAACTTATTTCAAATGCTATTTTTCGTCCTTCTTACCAATCCGTTGAATATTACCGAGAAGGCATGACGGTAACACCCGACACCTTGTTTACGTTTAGATATACGCCCCGATTTGTAACGATGTTAGACGTAAAACAACTTAGACTTCCTTCACAATTGAATGTACCAGTACTGGTAGGAGTGGGGGATAAAGACGAATTGTTTGAGGTGGATAAAGTAAAGGATTTTTATAATTTGGTACCAGGTAACAAAAAAGAGTTTTACATCATGAAAAATGCTACCCATGCCAAAATCCCCGTTGAAAGCTGGGAAGGAGTGGTGAAATGGTTAGATAGAACCTATATTTCTCAACCATGACGCAACTTCAAAGCTGAAGGGCGGTGAAATAATTGTAAAATTTGATGAACAAAGCAATAAATTCTGACGGTTATTAGCTTTTAAACAGATAAACCCATGTTTTTATGCAACTAACTCGTCGCCAGACTTTCTCTTTGCTCGCTGCTACTACAGGAATGAGTATGCTTTCAGAATCAGCCAATGCGGTTGAGCCTTCAAAATCTGCTTCATTTACGCCTTGCCTCAATATGAGTACTATTCGTGGACATAAACTGGGCTATGTAAAAGAACTTGAAACCGCTTCTAAGGCAGGATTTCGTTCCGTAGAAATTTGGATGGATACCTTGCAAGAGTTTATCAAAAATGGAAATACGCCTGCCCAAGCGCGAAAAGTGGCAGAGGATTTGGGTATTAAACTTGAAAATGCCATTGGATTTACCGCTTGGATTGTGGACGATGAAGCCGCTCGGACAAAAGGAGTTGACCAGTTGAAACGAGAAATGGAACTATTGGCGCAAGTAGGGTGTATGCGCGTAGCGACGCCACCCGTGGGTGCTCAAACGCCTCAAGCACCCAAAATTGACCTTCAAAAAGCCGCAGAACGCTATCGCGCTATTCTTGACATTAGCGACCAAACGGGTGTCATTCCTCAACTCGAATTATGGGGTTTTTCAAAAAACCTCAATAAGCTGAGTGAGGTAATGTACGTAGCAGTCGAGAGCGGTCACCCGTCGGCGCGGGTGTTGTTAGATGTGTATCACTTATACAAAGGTGGGTCAAGTTTGGATACACTCAAGTTAGTGGGCAAATCTGGTGTGGAAATTTTTCATATCAATGATTATCCTGCCAACTTCCCACGTGAAACCATCGTAGATGCGGACCGTGTGTATCCGACGGATGGAATCGCCTCCATTACCCAAATCTTGAAAACCATCAAGAATCCCGACCGACCTATCGTGCTGTCGTTGGAGGTATTTAATAAAATTTATTATACCCAAGATGCCTTGCTGGTGGCAAAAACAGGCCTTGCCAAAATCAATAAGGCGATAGCAGGGATTTCATAAAAATCACTAAAAAATACGTAATTTGGGAATATAATGTCGTTGAGGTTTGTTTGACAAACGTTTTGCATGATATTTGCGTTAGTTATATATTTAAAAAAGGTAATAACTTAGCTTTATGTTTATGTTATAGAAATGTTATTTCACTTAAAGCATATAACTAAGTTTTTACTTAAAAAAACTAACCCAAGGTCAATTTGACGACTATATAACACCGAATTATACCCAAGCCCGAATGCAGTTTCTTTTTCCGACCTTTTTGTGGAGTTTATTGGCCGTAGGCATTCCTATTGCTATTCACTTGTTTAATTTTCGCCGTACTCGGCGTATTTATTTTTCCAATGTTTCGCTGCTGAAAACGGTTGAGATGGAAACAAGTTCGTTTCGTCGCTTGAAGCAATACCTCATTCTGGCGACGCGTGTATTGGCTATTGCGGCTTTGGCGTTAGCCTTTGCACAGCCTTACCTCCCAAGCCCAAATAAATCGGGTACCAATGCCCAAAGTGTGACAAGCGCGTATGTGGACAATTCGTTTTCAATGCAAAATGAGGACAATAACCAACGATATTTGGACATTGCCACTGGAAAACTAGATCAACTATTGACGTTGTTTCGAAATGCAACCCGTTTGCAGCTCCTCACCAATGATTTTGACGCCCAAGAACAGCAACTTACTACGACAGAACGCATCAAAGACCGCCTAACGACGCTCAAATTATCGCATACACCACGCACATTGTCGAGCATTTATAAGCGACAAACCAATATTTTGGCGCGCCATGCGGGGAGTGGAAAAAACCAATTGTTTTGGTTTTCAGACTTTCAAAAAAGTACAGCAGGTGACCTTACCAAAATTAAAGTAGATTCTTCTAACCGACTTTTTATTGTACCCGTCCAAACCAAAGCTACACAAAATGTGTACGTGGACTCGGTGTGGCTCAATACGCCTTTTGTCCGAGAGTTTCAAAACAATATTTTGTATGTACGTGTAAGTAATGCTGGTAATGACGACGTGCAAAATTTGGTAGTGAAGTTATTTCTGGACGATGTGCAGG
Source organism: Runella sp. (assembly GCA_039810845.1). Classification (GTDB taxonomy): domain Bacteria; phylum Bacteroidota; class Bacteroidia; order Cytophagales; family Spirosomataceae; genus Runella. The sequence continues at coordinate 10,469 of JBDHXS010000168.1, forward strand.
TTTCTACAGCTCCAGTGAGTTTAGCTCCAAAAGGTTCGGCCACAACAGCGTTCAATTTTAATGTGAGAGGAAAGGGCTTCAAAAAAGGCCGTATTACCTTTGATGATTTACCTATTACCTTCGACAATGAGTATTTCTTTGTACTCAATGCCTCTCCTGTCATTAGAGTTTTGCACCTGTCAGGACAGCCTAACCCTGCACGCGCCATTGAAAATGTTTTTTCTAATGATAGCCTTTTTACCTTACGTAGCCTCAATGCGGGCAATGCGGATATTGGTTTACTAAAGCAATCAGATTTGGTAGTGCTCGAAAGTGTAGAACGAGTAGAAGGTGCCATGCGTTCTGAAATAGAAAACTTCGCTCGTCGTGGTGGAAGCGTTTTAGTAATTCCCCCTTCTAATCCTGATTTGGTGGCGTATAGTGCATTTTTATCAGCTTTAGGGGTAGGGGGAGTGCTTGAGCGTCCTTCAGAGGAA
>JBDHXS010000169.1:0-10932 GCA_039810845.1 Runella sp.
CCGTAACCTTTAATTGAATGTTATTTTCTCGTGCGTTGAAAACTTTACCGGAACTCCTTGAAGGCTGCCTGCGAAATGACCGCAAGTGTCAAGAATTGCTTTATAAGCAGTTTTACGGGTATGCCATGGGAGTTTGTATGCGTTATGTACCTAACCGAGACGAAGCAGTAGAAGTAGTGAATGATGGTTTTCTGAAGATTTTCCAAAAAGTACAAATGTACGATTCCGACAAGCCCTTTAAATTGTGGCTCAGGCGAATTATGATTAACACAGCCTTAGATCATTATCGCCAAAACGTCAAATACCAGCACCACGAAGACATCAGTGTGGCCGAAAATGTTATTGCCACCTCCGACAATAATAATGCTTATAGCCAATTGGCACACGAAGAATTAATAGCTTTCATACAACAGCTCACTCCAGCTTACCGCACTGTATTTAATTTGTATGTTATTGACGGCTATTCACATGAAGAAATTTCCCAAAAATTGGGAATAAGTGAGGGTACGTCCAAGTCCAACTTGGCACGCGCTCGTGAAAATTTACGGATTATGTTATTGAAAAAAGGAAGCGATGAATATGCAAGAGTTACCAGATAATGAACTGGACAAACTCTTCAGAAAATCTGCTGAGGAGTTTGAATCAGAATTTAACCCACAAGCTTGGGCTGCCATGCGCAAAAAGCTTGACGACGAGGATGGGAAGTTGGGGGGTATAGTATGGTGGAAAGCAGGAGTATTCATTCTCTTGTTGTTGGGGATTGGAATGAGTGGCTATTACCTATGGCCTACTCAAAAAGCTGGTGATGCAGATAAGACAATCATCAATAATACTGTTGAAAATAAGGAAAACCCCTCTTCTCTTGCTGAGCAAGTATTAGCAAAAAGCAAATCAAAAGAAACAGCCTTAAAATCAACACAAAAAGGTCAAGAAATTGTCCAAAAACTAACAACAAAAGAACAAGTAGGATTAAATGATAATAAAGAATCCAAAGCCCCATTAAAGATTGACAACAAAAACATATTAGAAGCGAAGTCAAACGAATTGAGTATTTCCAAGAATCAAAAAATAAAGCCGACGACGGAAAGAAATTTGACCAAAACAAAGAATAAAAATAGCTTCGAGTTTCTACAAGAAGGAGAAAAATCAATTGATAATCAATATATTACAAATGCCTCCCTCTTAAAAACAAATACTACGGCAAAAAATAAATCTGATTTAGCTGAAGCTTCAATTTTGGTCTCCAATGATTTGCCAACAGAAAATTTACGTGCTGAATTTTCAAATCTCAACGAACTTCCAATTCATGGCTGGCAGTTGCTCAAATTGCCTCTACCTCTCCCCCTCGTAGCTTATATGGCTCCGCCGCCAGCTGTTCCTAAAAAAGAAGACGTGTCCTCGTTTTTCCATAAAGGTCTCAGTACAAGAATAATGGTTGGACCTGACTTGAGTTACATTTCAAGAGACCAAATGATGAAAAACCCTACTTTGGCACTCAGTATCATGTTGGAGTATCGTTTCTCCAAACGGTTAAGTTTACAGGGTGGAGTAGTTAGAAGTATAAAATTATATAACGCCACAGGTGAGCAGTACCAATGGCCTGAAGCATGGAGTAGTCAAAAAGCTCGTCCCACCGAAATTTGGGCTAATTGTAAGGTACTGGACATTCCGCTTAATTTACGATATGACTTTAGCCAACGCTCTAAAAGTCGCTGGTTTATCACATCGGGTATATCCAGTTACGTAATGTTGAATGAAAAGTATGATTATACCTACCCACCCCATTCGTACCCTAAATGGAAAAACTGGGAAGGCTCCACAGGCAATTATTGGTTTGGCGTTCTGAATGTATCCATGGGTTTTGAGCGTCAGATTGGTCGAAACCTTAGTATTCAGGCAGAGCCTTATTTCAAACTTCCATTGGCAGAAGTAGGCATGGGCAAAATCAAATTGAATACTTCAGGGTTATTTATCTCGGCCCGTTATCATTTAGGGCGTTTCTAATCAACTAATCCCTTAATGAGTTCTTTCACCATCTCTTCGGCACCAATGTAAAACGGAACGCGTTGGTGAAGCGATTCTGGTTTGATATCCAAAACGCGTTGCGTACCATCGGAGGCTTTAGCTCCTGCTTGCTCAGCAATCATGGCCAATGGATAACATTCATACAAAAGTCGGAGCTTGCCTTTTGGGTCTTTCTCTGTAGGGGGGTACAAATAAATACCTCCTTTGAGCAAATTACGGTGAAAATCAGCCACTAAAGACCCAATATACCGAGCAGTATAGTTTCGGCTACGACATTCTACCAAATAATCCTGGATACGAGCATCATATTTATTCAGATTGCCTTCATTGTAGGAGAAAATTTTACCATCCTTGGGGCTTCTTATCTTGGGGTGTGACAAAATAAACTCTCCCAAAGAAGCATCGTAGGTAAAACCCGCAACACCGTTGCCAGTTGTATAAACCAAAATCGTAGAAGAACCATACAAAATATATCCTGCTGCTACTTGTTCCTCGCCTCCTTGCAAAAAATCTTCGAGGATGGGAGGTTCTCCAATGGGAGAAATGCGGCGATAGATAGAAAAAATTGTCCCAATAGACACGTTTACGTCAATGTTAGAAGAACCATCCAATGGATCCATAGCCACTATGTATTTGGCTTTGTTATTTCCTGTGTAGATGATGTCATCGTCTTCTTCTGAAATAATTCCACACACCTCGCCTCCGTTGATAAGTGCCCGAATGAAACGAATATTAGCCACCACGTCCAGTTTCTGCTGGGCTTCGCCCTGCACATTTTCTGTGCCAAAACCGCCCGTTATATCAATCAACCCCGCGCGATTGATTTCGCGATTGATGATTTTTCCTGCCAAACCAATGTCTCGTAACAATTGGGAAAGTTCGCCCGTGGCAAAAGCAAAGGAGTTCTGGTTGTGCATGATGTAACGGTCTAAAGTTACACCCACTGGCATGGCAATAGTTTGGGTACTATTCTTCTCCATAAATGTTTTTTTAAAGCATTTTTTGTTCCTAAAACTTATTAAAGCAAAACTAAGGGCTATCTACAAAAAATACAATAAAAAAATATTTTTTTTACCAAAAATCTTCTTTTTTTACTATTTTTAAATTTTTTTATAAAAAAGTATATACCTATACTTCAAAACGAACGGCCTACCCTAATCTCTACTAAATAGTTACGAGCAGATGCTACCGTTGGATAACTAGACGTCTTTATTCTTGTTTCCTAATAGACGAAGTTCTATATTTCGACAGTAGAATGGATTATTTATCGGGTCAGGTGCAATAGAGGCTGCCAACACTAAGGTCATTCAAAAAAGGCTAAAATTATTGGGAGTGAAGATGGGTACTAAACTTAATTGGTAAATTGTACATTTGAAAGCAACCCATTTCACAAACAAATCCAGAATTTACACACATGAGAAATTTTACTAAACCCCTATTTTTGCTACTTTTAATGATGTCCTTTTTTGAAGTGATGGCTCAAAAAAAAGTTTATGTAGATGCGAGTAATGCTAATAAAGTAGCCTCTACATTAGATGGTACTACTTGGGCAAAGGCGTATGCAAGCCTTGAGGTTGCTATTACTAAAAACTTGATTACTGATAATGTGGAATATTACATTGCTGAGGGAAATTATACGTTTTCAAGTAATAGTTTTTATTACACCAATGCCAGCTTTTTTGGCGGATATAAAAGTGGAGGTTCAGATACGCCCGATAGGCAAAAGTATTCTACATACATCGAGAGCGCAATTATTGGTTTTGAGTTAAAAAAAACTGGAAATCAGTATATTAAAAATATCATTTTTTTGGTTTCCGACCTTGATGTGGTATCTAACAGAGTATTTAGAGGTAATGGCGGGCAAGAATCTATGCAGTCGAAATTTGGGCTTTCTATAGAGTTTTCAAATTGCTCATTTTGGGGTTGTAAATTTAATTCTAATGTAGGAAATGTAAGTTTATTAAATAATGAGTTTCAGCAATGTATAAATATAATATTAAATTCAGGGGATCAAAAAGTCTCAAACTGTATATTTAAAAATGGGTTTTCAAAGGGTCTATCTATAGGAGGGTCTAATGCAAAAATCGAAAATTGTACTTTTGAAAATAATACAGGTGATGGATTGTCCGTTTATTTTGGCTACGATATAACTTTGAAAAATTCGCTTAAAACTGTTGAAATTTTTAAAACGGATTTAACAATTAATGGTGCAAATGGACTATTGGCTGTTAGTCAAGGCGGAGTCAAAGGAAATATTATTATTTCAGAAGTAAAAACGTTAAAAAACAAGGGAAGCGGGATTTCTTTACAACAGGATATTGCGTTTAAAATGAATGATTTGATATCTAATGATAATTCAGTTAGTGGTATAGATTTATTTATTGTAAAAACAACTCAGAATATAGCTGATGTAGTTAATGGAGTTGAATGTATTAACAATAAAGGCAACGGCATTAATGCTCTTTATCATAGCGGTACTTATGGGACAGAAGGATTTGGTTCATGGAAATTAGAGCTTAAAAATGGAAAATTTGCTTCAGATTCAATAGGAATCAATATTAATATTAGCACCGATTTTAGGGCTCGAAGTTTAAGCAGCCTTGATTTGAAATTAGATAGCTTGAATATAGTATCAAATAAAGTAGATGGAGTTAGATTATTTAATGGAATTTTTTCCTGCAAAATGAATGTTGTAAAAGTTAATGATAACGTACAAAATGGTTTTTATACTCAAGGTATTTACAATGTAGTGGCCAAAAATTGCGAAATAGGTAATAATGGTTATTTCGGTGTACAATTAACTGGTTTCGGGGCAAAAAAAATAGGGACTTTTTCGATTTTTGAAATTAGCAATAGTTCGATTTATGGAAGTAATATTGGTTTATGTGTGAACAGTGGCGAGAATGCAGAAGGAATAATGCTTGATAAATGTAAAATCTTTAATAACAAGTTTAGCAAAAACTTTGAAAATTATGGATTGCAAAGTGCGGGAATTTACTTTACAGGAAGCAGTCTTTCAATAACAAATTCAGAATTTTATGGCAACAAAGCTGAGGGAAAAACCTCTGGAATCTTTGGCAATGGAGGTGCAATTTTTTGCTATGGACAGAAGGTAACAACAACTGATGGTACAAACTATACTATTACACCAAATATTGCTATCATTAACAGCCTTTTTCATGATAATTCTGCAACAGGAGCAGGTGGATCCATCTATGCAATTGATTCAAAATTAGGCATTTACAATACGATATTCGCACAGAATGTAGCATCAAATCAAGGGGGAGCAGTGATGACGGTAGGGGACTTTTCAAGACCTGATGCCGAAATAGTCAACTGTACTTTCTTCGACAATAAAACGTATGATTTAGAAGGCGGAGGAGCTATCTCAAACAATAGTACCAAAGCTATCAATATCAAAAACTCTATCTTTTATAAAAATAAGCAAAACAAAGCCAATAATATTTTCAGCTCTGATATTTATGCCAAAACAGGAACCCTCAATGTCAATAGAACTGTTCTGCAATTAGATTCCTTAAAATATAAAACCACACCAAATATTAATTTTAACGGAGTAGGTAATTACTACAATAAAGACCCCAAATTTCTTCTCCCCGCTTATTTAGAGGATAGTGCTAAGGCTTATCTAAGAGGTGCTGATAACCTTTTTGGCACCAAAGACGATGCCCTCAGGCTACGTAGTGATAGTCCTTTCTTAAATGTAGGAGTTAATAACTACATAGCGGGAGTTAATCCAACTGGACTTGACGCGGCTGGTAATGAGCGCATCCAAGATTTTGTGATAGACCTTGGGGCGTATGAGGGAGGTGTAAAAGTGGTACATTCTATTCCACTGCCCACCGAAAAAGCCGTTGCCGAGGGTAGTAGCGCTACTATTACATTGGCTACTTTAACAGACTATGGCAATCCTGTTACTTATGCTCTTGTATCAGGTCCAGCTACACTCAAAGATAATGTGCTAACGCCCACGGGTAAACCTGGAAAGATTGTGGTTACAGGAAAAGCCAATGGTACAGAAAAAGATGTAACCATTAGCATTTGTGTTAATCCTTCCAAGCCAACTATCACATTGAGAGATGTAGAAGGGGATTTCTTTTTGAAATCATCAACCACTTCAGGCAATGTATGGTACAATAACGATAAAAAAACGACGCTCACCACCCAAGAAATCATGGCAATTTACGATTCGTTTTATACTCTACAAATTGACGTAGAGGGTTGTGTAAGTACTTTTTCTGATAAAATAGTTATTCCCAAAGACAAAGTGCATACCATTGCTACGGTTGTGCTCACAGACCTCAAAGAGGGGAATGAAAAAATAATAGACTTACCGACAAAAACGGATTTTGGCAATACAGTTAATTACACAATTACAGGGCCAGGTACAATTGCTAATGGCAAACTAACGGTAGGTGGTAAACCAGGCTTAGTGCAAATAGTAGGAAAAGCTAACAAGACCACGAAAGACGTGAATTATAAATTCTGTGTAATTCCGAATACACCTACTATTACACTGATAAACAATAATGGTGTATATGCAATCAAATCAAACTCAACTGATGGAAATATTTGGTTCAAGAATGATATAAAAATAGCCCTTACAGCCCAAGAAATTTCTGCTGATTATGAGGCTACTTATAAACTCCAAATAGATTTGGGCGGATGCTTAAGTGAACTATCAGAAAAAATTACGATACCGAGACTTATCATATTAGGTATTGGAAATGGTTCCAGCGATGATATTATTCTATACCCCAATCCTTTAAAAAATGAGCTAACTATCAAGTCTCAAAATCATTTAACCCAATTTTCAATAAAAATAATTGATACTAATGGACGAATAATACTATCAGAAAAACATAGTTCAATAGGTAACGATATTAAGTTAGACCTCACAAATCTTGCTTCCAGCACTTATTTAATAGAGTTGGAAACGAATAAAGTTAAAATCAGCAAGAAGATTATCAAGCAATAATATCTTGATTTTTGTAACCAAGGGCAAAGGCAGAATCAATAAAAACTGCAAAATAAAATGATACGAACTACCTTTCAGCAGGAAAGTCGGCTAATTTTATAGCTGTCCTGATCCCCTAAACGGCTACCAAGTTAAAGTAGAGATTTTGATTTTTATCAATAAACTGTTGGGGTGTTAAATATCCCAAAGCCGAGTGGGGCCTATCGAAATTATAATCATTGCACCAACTATCCAAATCTTGCTGAACTTCCTGCACGGTTTTAAAGTATTTTAAATTTAAGCATTCGTTTCTTTGCGTTCCGTTTAGGCATTCTACTAAGCCATTTTGTGTGGGTTTTCCAGCTTGAGAAAACCTTATTTCGATACCATTTTCTTCTGCAAATCTTTCCAAGGAACGACTAATAAATTCAGGCCGCGGTGGCGGACCACCCATTATCGCACCTGATATAAGCAGGGTTCCCCTGCTGAGCAATCACGTTTTGTAAAAGTTTAACCAATTTTCGTCCTGATATACTCGTTGCAGCAAAACATAAAAGTACTTTCCGAGAACATTCGTCAAGGATATTTAATATTCGTACTCTACGCTCATGGCTTACCAGTACATCGCTCAGAAAATCCATTGACCACCCTTCATTGATTTGCCCTGCCGGTAATGGATTTATCGCTACTCGTTTTATCTTCTTTCGTACTCTTGCTTTCCGTAAGTTTAATTTTGCAATCTTATACACCCTATAAACACGTTTTCGATTCCATTTCTTCCCTTGGTTTCGACACCAATAGAACAATAAGCGAAAGCCCCAATTGGGCTTTTCTGACGCTTTGTCTTTTAGCATTTCACCAATCTCAACATCTTCATTTTTTCGCTTGTGTTTGTAATACAGACTGGTTCGGCGTTGCCCTAATACCCTGCTACATCGTCGAAGCGATGTATTCTTTTCCAATGCCAATGGTTTGACAATTTCCAACAGAATAGTAGGGCTTATACCTTTTTTAGTAGTTCATACCCTTCTTTTAAAATGTCATAATCTAGACTCTTGTCTGCTAACAATTTTTTCAATCGGGCATTCTCAGCTTCCAGTTCTCGCATTCGATTTAGCTCATCTGCTCCCATGCCTCCATATTTTGTACGCCAGTTATAGAAAGTGCCGGGAGAAATCCCATACTCTCGACAGACATTTTCTATTGTTTTGTCTTTACCTACACTACCCAATATCGCTATGATTTGAGCTTCGCTGAATTTGCTTGTCTTCATCGTTTTACCATTTTTAGAGTTTGAAATTACTTTTTTTCAATAATTTAAAATGGTTACGCCTTTTGGGGGCAGGACAGACATGCCCCGCCGAGGCAAATCCGAAACCCACAAAATCACTTTCAAAAACGGAAAACTCATTCAAGAAGGTTGGGAAGGGAAATTAAAAGAAGTGTTTGCCAAAGCAAAATAGCAGAATTATGACCGTTGGATAAGTTAAGGGTTGTTTCCAAGAGAGTGTTTGGTAAAAAACAATAACTTTCGGTTGTTACTTTTCCTCTCTTCCTAGCCCTTCACTTTATGAATACCCGCTTATCCCTATTTTTCAATGTTTCTGTGTGGAATACTGTAACATTGAAAAAATACCTGATTATCCTCAACGCTATTTTACTGATTGCGTTGCCTTCCGAAGGTCAAAAGAAAATCAGTGCCACTCAGCAAGTGACTGATGAAGCCCTCACAGGAGCAGCAAATAACTCGCGCAATTGGCTCACTTATGGCCTGAATTACAATGAAAACAGATTCAGTCAACTCACCCAAATTACAGATAAAAATATCCAAAATTTAGGATTGGCTTGGACTTACGATATGGATGCAGAGCGTGGAGTAGAAGCAACACCTTTGGTAGCCAATGGTGTGATGTACGTAACAGGGCCATGGAGTGTAGTCTATGCGCTTAATGCCCTCACAGGAAAAGAATTATGGAAATACGACCCCGAAGTGCCAAAAAGTTATGCTGAAAAAACCTGTTGTGATGTAGTAAATCGAGGCGTAGCATTATACAAAGGTAAAGTGTTTGTAGGGGCATTAGATGGGCGATTGATTGCCTTGAATGCTACAACGGGCAAAAAAATATGGGAGATTCTAACGGTTGATTCTTCTAAGCCCTACACCATTACGGGCGCACCAAGAATCATAAAAGGCAATGTAATCATCGGTAATGGCGGAGCAGAGTATGGTGTAAGGGGATATTTGACAGCCTACAACGCCGAAACGGGCAAACAAGCATGGCGTTTTTATAGCGTTCCAGGCAATCCTGCTTTACCTTTTGAATCAAAAGCTTTAGAAGCTGCCGCCAAAACTTGGACAGGCAACTATTGGGAAGCAGGCGGTGGTGGCACCATGTGGGATGCGATGGCTTATGACCCTGAACTCAACCTCATGTACGTAGGAACGGGCAACGGTTCGCCGTGGAATCGTCGTTATCGTAGTCCAAGTGGAGGGGATAATTTATATTTATCGTCAATCGTAGCCCTCAATCCCGACAATGGCGAGTATGTGTGGCATTACCAAACCACTCCTGGCGATCATTGGGATTTTACAGCTACGCAACATTTGATTTTGGCAGATTTAGAAATCAGAGGAGCGAAGCGTAAAGTCATCATGCAAGCACCCAAAAACGGTTTTTTCTACGTCATTGACCGCACCACCGGTGAGTTTATTTCTGGAGAGCCTTTCGTAAAAATAAATTGGGCAAAAGGTATTGATTACAAAACAGGCCGCCCTATTGAAAACGCAGAGGCGAGCTACAACAATAACGCTTATGAGGCAGTTCCAGGACCACATGGAGCGCACAATTGGCAACCGATGGCTTTCAATCCCCAAACGAAACTCGTTTATATTCCAGCCCAAAACTCGTCGGTTTTTATAGGAAATGATCCTAACTATGCCTACAACAAACCCAATAAAACGTTTGCTCCCGCTGCGGGCAATGGTTGGAATACAGGAATTGCAGCAGCAGGCGGAAAAAGAGAATACCCCATTTTTGGACGATTATTGGCTTGGAACCCCGTTACTCAAAAACAGGCTTGGGCAGTTGAACATGAAGCACCCTCCAATGGCGGGGTATTAACTACTGCTGGCAATTTGGTTTTCCAAGGTACTGCAGATGGGCGTTTTGTGGCTTACAATGCCCAAACAGGGCAAAAATTATGGGAATCCCCTACGGGAACAGGTGTTATTGCCGCACCCATTACTTACGAATTAAATGGGAGTCAGTATGTGTCGATTGCCGCAGGTTGGGGGGGAGCTTCGGGGCTGAGTAATACTTATTCGACAACGCAAACAACTGGCAAGGTTTATACTTTTAAATTAAGCGGGAAGACTAAACTGCCCGAATTTTCCGCATTAACTCCTAAAGTACTCGTCTCTGGAGTTTCTTATAAAGTAGAAGGTATTAAAGACATTCAATACGGCACTAAGCTTTACCTTAATTATTGCTACATGTGCCACGGTATTCCCGCTTCAAGTAGAGGCGGGCGAGTTCCAAACCTAGGGTATGTGCACAAAGACGTTCTTCAAAACTTGAATCTCTATGTCCTTGAAGGAGCTTTAACTAAACGCGGAATGCCCAATTTTAAAGGCCGTTTGAGTGAAGCAGATGTCGAAAAAATCAAGGCGTTTATCCAAGTAAGTACTGATCAAGCAAAACAGAAAATGGTACAACCAGCTAAGTAGCTGCTGTAATTGCCCATTTTTCCATAGACAACTATCATTACTAAATCTAAACCTTCCTTTAACTATATGCCTTCTAGCCCTTCCTATCTCTCCAACCTCACACCGCTACGTGGTATAGCCGCATTGATGGTCGTTGTTCTCCATTTTTCTATTTTCGTTACCCCTCTCATTGATCCTCAAACAAGCTTAGCCATGCGCCGCTGGT
>JBDHXS010000170.1:0-10920 GCA_039810845.1 Runella sp.
TGTTTCTGAATATCGTCACGCAAGGTGTAGAGTTGCAAGCCTACCGATTTTGCTTTTTTTGCGGCTTCTGATTCTGCACCCAGCAAAGTAAGAGCGCTAAGGCCAGCAGCAGTCTGAAGAAATGTTCTGCGGTTCATTGATTTGGTAAATTGGGAGTTGAACTGATAGGTTAAATTTGCCACAAATGTAATGGAAAGGTTGATAACTTGTCCTAACACCTTTTTGTCCATTCGTCACAAGTTTTAGAGTTTTCTCATATACTTTGTCTACCATCTCCAATGAAAATGCCAAGACTTACTTAACAGCCTTGGCATTTTGTATGAAAAAATAGACGTTTTCAGTGTGACAAAAACTCGAAGCTCTGCACTCTAACTTTGACATTCGTACTTCATCATTTTCTTCTAAGTCCAACCTTCACGGTATTGGCGTTTTACAAACGCATTAGCGGGATCGAAATTAGTAATTTTCATATTTTGACCATCCCAAAGCAGTTTCTTACGTCCAGTAAATTTGCCATTTTCTCGATGTAGATAACTACGCACGGCAAGATTACCCATCAATACAATTTCGGTCAATGGCCCCGCTTCCGCAAACGACGAACTGGTATAAGTACCATAGCCTGCTTTACAAGCCTTGACCCATTGCTGTTGGTGGCCTGCGGTATCGCCTTCTACCAATGGGCGAGTAGGTGCGGGGAATTTTACATCTTGCAATTGTCCTTTTATAAACAGCTTAGGATTATCCCCAAACAGCTCACTCGCTACTACACCTTTGGTACCAATAAACATCACCCCTCCGTCGTTGTCGGCAAATACTTTTTCATAATCGCAGCCTTCGGGGACTTTAGGTTTAATACCACCGTCGTACCAAGAAAGGCTCAATTCAGGAAATTTCTTAGAACTTGGATTTGGAAACTTGAGGTGTACCGAAGTGGCCTGAGGGCCAATGTCCTCAAAAAATGCCTCGCGGAAAAAGTCACTATAAACCGAGCTTGCCGAACATTCGACCGAGGTAGGGTAGCCTAATTTTAGAGCACGATAAGGCAAATCCATAAAATGGCAGCCCATATCGCCGAGTGCTCCCGTACCAAAATCCCAATAACCACGCCAACGGAACGGCATGTAGGCTTCATGATACTCACGGAAAGGCGCCGTACCGAGCCACAAATCCCAATCTACTTCGGCAGGAATCGGCATAGTCTCCTTTTTATCTTTGGGCGATTTTACCCCTTGCGGCCACACGGGTCGGTCAGTCCATACTTCTACGGTATGAACCTCTCCTATCATGCCCGATTGCACAATGGCCTCCGTTTGTCGCGTGCCTTTTCCGCTACTGCCTTGGTTACCCATCTGAGTCACGAGTTTCTTTTCTTTGGCCAATTGGGTGAGCATTCGTGCTTCCCAAATATCGTGCGTAAGAGGTTTTTCAAGATAAATATGTTTGCCAAGTTGCATGGCCGCGCTGCCAATGACGTAGTGCATGTGGTCGGGGGTAGTGACAATGACCGCATCTATATTTTTGGCTTCTTTTTCCAATAGCTTGCGGTAATCTTTATAATAAGGCGCGTTGGGGAATTTTTTACGAAATTTAACGGCTTGGCGATCGTCCACGTCGCAGAGTGCCACGATATTATCGGAACCGTTGTTGTACGACAACGAAATATTAACGTCAGCTTTGCCTCCGCAACCTACTGCGGCGATATTGAGTTTGTCGCTGGGGGCTACAAAACCCTTACCCAACACATGGCGAGGCACAATCATAAAGCTGGCCGCAGCTACAGCACTGCCTTTCAAAAAATCACGACGAGCGACGTTTTTTGTATCTTTTTGATTCATAGGTTTGTTTGGAATATTTTTCAAAACAAAGCCCATAAAATATCATTTATACTCATTGGTTTTTGAGTATAAATGGCCGCAAAAAGAAGCAAACTAAGGAGATTAACTAGGTTTAAAATCGCTCACATTGATGATGGTATCGCAGAAATCGTATTCGGCAGGTACGTTGGAACAAATGAGTAAAATTTGATGCGGAGACAAACACTGCACCTCCTCTCGATACCATGACGACCATTTGGCGTCAAGGTTGGAAGTAGGCTCGTCGAGCATCACAACGGGGACATTAGAATAAAACGCGAGTGCCAATTTAAGCCGTTGCTTCATTCCTGAGGAAAAGTATTTGATAGCTTTGTTTTTGCCCCCCCCCAGTTCAATGCGTTCTATGAATTCATTTTGAGAAATGCCTTCTTTGAAAGGTTTGAATCCAGTATGAAAATCAAGTAATTCCAACAATGTAAATTCTTCAATCAATTCAAGATAGGGGGCAGCAATAATCAATTGCTTATACCATTTATCTTCTTCAATGGCTTGGTTATCCAATTGATAAATGATTTTTCCTTCTGTAGAAGGCATCACACCTGAAATCACATGAAGGAGAGTAGATTTGCCACTGCCGTTGGGGCCAACAAACGTATAGCTTTGCCCTGCCTGTAGCTTTGCACTAAATTGTTTAAAAATCCACTCGCGATTGAAACGCTTTCCAAGTTTGTCAATGAGTATTTGCATGGGGCAAAGTTACCAACTAAAGTTTTGCCTCAGTCATCCATTGTTTAAATAGTACCAAATCTTTCTTCATAGCAACCAGTAATTCTTGAGGGGAAATGCTGAGCTTTTTAGCCCCGTTTTCGGCACCACCCAACGGGTACTCATAGTGCATAGTGATAGGAACCTGAAAATTATACTGTTTCCATACTTCAAGATATTTTTTCCAATTGACAGTTCCTTCTCCCAAAGGACAGCCTTGTTTACCCCATTTATCATTTTTCTTTGCCCAATAAAAATCCTTGATAGCGATGGATTTGATATGAGGAGCGATAAGGTGTAAGCCTACTTCCCAAGCTCCACCCGCTTCGGCAGTAGCGTGATTGATGTCATATTGACAGCCCAAAGAGGGTGATTTTATGGCTTGAAGTTGTTGGTTCAAATCCCAGATAGTGGCTCCAAAGTAATTTCCTGTATGATTTTGATATTGACCAGTAAGGCCATATTTTGCATTCAAGGAAGCTAAATCCTTCAGTTTTTTGCCAAAATCAGCACTTTGCGTGGCAATAGCTTCCTTTAAGTTGTATGGATACCAACCCATGCGGTAATGCCTGATACCAAGCGATTGAGCTGTTTTTAGGATTCTTTCTGTTTGGGAATTGGCCTCTAAGATACCCGTTACCATCAGCGGAATTTCTAATTTATGCTTTTTGAAGGCCGCTACAGCTTTGGGTAAATCTTCTTCGACGCGTTCAGGCAGTACATGCCCACCTGGACGAACAGTCAAATCCAAACCGTCGAAGCCAATGTCTGCGATGGTTTTAGCCAACTCGTTGTAATCTTCTATCCAATGAAACATCTTAGAAAATACAAAGATTTTCTGTGGGTCTGCGGGAAGAAGATTGGCATTGAGGGAGTGTTGCACCAAAGTGCTTCCTGCTAAAGTAGCTCCGATAAATTGGCGACGATTCATATTGTATGATTGAAAGGTTTGTAAATAAGTCTGACCAACGGTCTGACGTGTAAAGGTTCAACGATGCTGAAAAACGAGTCAGACCTACGGTCAGACCAGCTCTAAAGCCTATCCAAATATTTTTTTAACATAACTGACATTGTATGGATACGATTCATCGACGGTTTTTCCTTTGGGAACGGCTCCCTCGATTTGCGCCCAGCCTTTAAAGTTGATTTCATCCAAAAGCTGTCGGATGCGCGGCCAGTCAATAGAGCCTTGGCCCAGCAAAAAATCATTTTCTTTCAAGTGAACTTCGCAAATCAGTTTTCTTTTCCCCAAAAGTGGGATTTCTGTATAGGGATCATGGCCAGCATCGGCAGCATTGCGCGGATCATAATAGACCTGAACGTTACGAGAACCTATGGCATCAATGATTTCGAGGTGTTCTTGAGCACTTAAATACGATTCTATGGCCAAAATTACTCCTTGTTTTTCGGCTTTAGGAACCAATTGTCTCAGCCGTTCAATAACAACTTTTTTACCAGCATCATCATTTCGTAAATCACCATTGGAGAAAAAAGCTAATAATACTACCTTCACCCCCAACGCTTTGGCAGCATCAATGCTTCCACTGACCCATTCTACTGTTTTGGACTCAGATTTTAGCGGAACACTGTTTAATTGTCCGATGGCCAAACTTGCTATTTTAACGCCCAATTTTTTAGAAGCTTCAAGCATTGCCTGTTGATTTTCGGGGCGAAGCAGGTAGGTTTCGTCTTTTCGAGAGTTATAACTTAGTTGAACACCATCCAAGCCCATTTTTTTTGCATATTCAAACACATTAGGCGTACAGGAACGTCCTAACGACCAATCACAAGCACCGATTTTGTAATGCTTTCGTACATTTGCAGCCATACTGAACGAATCTAAACAAATAGCAGCTAACAAGGCAGTTTGATAGAGAGCATCGCGGCGATTCATGGAGTGAATGACGGTTTTGTTTCAAATACCAAAAGCGTAGAATTATTGGAAAAATACTGTTAAAAGGTTATTTTTACTAAAAAAACCGTGCGTCAGCACTTATGAGCCAACGAACCACCACTAATTTTTTTGATACTAAAATTGAGTTTTTAAAAGGTGTAGGACCTTCACGGGCGGCTACACTCAATAAAGAACGGAAAATCTTCACCTTTGGCGAACTAGTCCAATACTATCCCTTCCGCCACGAAGATCGCTCTTCTTTTCAGCGCATCAATGAACTGAATGAGACGATGTCGGCTGCCCAATTGAAAGGTCGAATTCGGAGCATGGTGGTGGTTGGCGAAGGACACAAACGCCGACTTACCGTTGAATTTACCGATGGGACGGGCGTGGTTGAATTTGT
This sequence comes from Runella sp., assembly GCA_039810845.1. GTDB lineage: Bacteria > Bacteroidota > Bacteroidia > Cytophagales > Spirosomataceae > Runella. The sequence goes on from JBDHXS010000170.1 coordinate 4,877, forward strand.
CTATTTTCAAAGCATTGATTGGCATCTCAAGCACCTCAAAGAAGGTGGAGAATACATTGCCTATGGCAAACCGCAACGCTTTGGGCAACGGTTTAATTTCAGTCATCCTGACCTTGAAACCCTGAATCCAGAGAACGAACAGGGGGGGTATTTTCAGCCCATCTATAACCTGACCGAAACCCTCCGTAAGAAACACTTAGACAGCCGTTTTTTGAGTAAAACCATGCGGACGCTGCTGGAGCAAGCCATGCCGCATTTCCGAGAAACCTTGCCTGAAGCATTGGTGCAGAAGTATCGGCTACTCTCAAAAGCCGACGCCATGTGGCACATTCATTTACCCGAAAGTGCGGCTTGGCTCAACCAAGCCATGCGGCGTTTGAAGTTTGAAGAGCTGTTCTACAATCAGTTACGATTACTCAAAAATAAGATTCTTCAAAAAAATGAATACCCAGGGCAGATTTTTAGTAACTTGGATTTGCTGAAAACTTTTTATCAAAATCATCTGCCTTTTGCCCTGACCAACGCCCAGAAGAAAGTATTGCGAGAGATTCACGAAGATTTCAAAACAGGCAAACAAATGAACCGCCTCTTGCAAGGAGATGTGGGAAGCGGCAAAACCATTGTAGCTTTTATTGCGATGCTGATGGCCATTGACAGCGGAGCTCAGGCTTGTATCATGGCACCAACGGAGATTCTTGCCGACCAACACTACCGAGGATTGAAGCCTTTTTGCGATGCTTTGGGAATAAATATTTCATTACTAACGGGTTCTACCACTAAAAAAGGCCGGAAAATAGTACTTCCAGGTTTGTTAGATGGGAGTATTCAGATTGCCGTAGGGACACACGCCTTACTCGAAGATACGGTACAATTTAAAAATCTCGGACTTTGTATTATTGACGAGCAACACCGTTTTGGTGTAGCCCAACGTGCCAAAATGTGGGCCAAAAACGAGGTAATTCACCCGCATATTTTGGTCATGACCGCTACTCCCATCCCGCGCACATTGGCCATGACGCTCTACGGAGATTTGGATTTGAGCGTGATTGATGAACTTCCCGCAGGCCGAAAACCCATTAAAACCGAGCATTTTTATGAGACAAAACGGCTGGTTTTGAACGGTAAATTGAAAGAAGAAATCAGAAAAGGACGACAAGTATATGTGGTGTATCCGTTGATTGAGGAGTCCGAAAAACTGGATTATAAGAACCTAAGTGAAGGGTTTGAAAGTATTACGCGGGCATTTCCCGAATATCACGTCAGTATGGTACACGGTAAGTTGTTCCCCTACGAAAAAGATTTTGAAATGCAGCGATTTGTGAAGGGTGAAACTCAAATCATGGTAGCCACCACGGTGATAGAAGTGGGAGTAAACGTACCGAATGCGTCGGTCATGGTCATCGAAAGTGCCGAGCGTTTTGGGCTTTCGCAATTGCATCAGCTGCGTGGGCGCGTGGGGCGCGGGGCTGACCAAAGCTACTGTTTTTTGATGACCGACGTAAAATTGAGCAAAGATACCCGCATCCGAATTGATACGCTCTGTGAAACCAACAATGGCTTCGACATTGCTGATGTGGATTTAAAACTTCGCGGCCCTGGCGATTTGACCGGTACGCAGCAAAGCGGTATTATGGATTTGCTTCTGGCCGATTTGGCCAAAGATGGTGCGGTTTTGAAAGCGGCCCGCGAAGCAGCAGAAGCTATTCTTCAGGAAGACCCAGATCTTATCCTGCCCAAAAACGAACCTATTCGCTCACACATTGACTCGCTCCGCAAAGAAGAAACCAACTGGAGTCGGATTAGTTGAAAAGCTCAGGCGTCGGTCGGTTTTGAACCGACGGGTACAAAATAATCTCCAAATTAGACTAATTTACCAAATATGATTGAACGAATTTATATACAAAATTACAGATCTATAAAAACAATAGATATTCACCCTAAAAACTTATCTGGACTGATTGGGCCAAATAGTACAGGTAAGACAAATATTTTAAAAGCCCTAAATATTTTATTAGGGGAAACATACCCGACTGAAAGGGCATTTTCAAAAGATGACTTCTATAACCGTGATACCTCTCAACCAATCATTATCAAAATCCAATTTAGGAACTCTCTTTCTCCTGTAAGACTAACAAAACTCAATAGCAGTACAAAGGGGGATTGCGCTTGTAAAAAAATTACTTTAAAGTTTGAAATTAATGAGACAGGGAGTTCTACGTCATTTTTCTGTGAAAATGACGTAGGAGAGAAATTTTATGCGAATGGGGCTGTGAGAGATCAAGTCGCTTTTGTATATATACCTTCAGAGAGAAACTTTGAGAAACAACTTTCTATAAGTAAGTGGACTCTTTTTGGTAAAATATTATCTCGAATAGATACCCATTTTAAACTTAGTGAAAAGCGAGTTGAAGGTTTTAAAGAAAGTATGGAAGTTCCAAGAAGTATTTTGGAGCAAGATTATGATGAAGGTTTAAGTTTTGCCCAATTCAAACAGACGTTTATTCACAAGACTATTGAAAATACAAAAGGGCATACTAATGGATGTGCTGTTAATCTTGAAATATATGACCCTCTTTGGTACTTTAAGATGATTCATATTACAACAGAAGAACAGGATAACAAAATTTTTAATGCTGAGGAAGTTGGCTCTGGAACTCAAAACTTAATTTTACTATCATTATTCCAGACTTTTGCCGAATTATTAAAAAGTAATGCTATTCTTGCTATCGAAGAACCCGAATTATATTTATTTCCTCATGCACAACGCCGTTTGTACAAAGAATTTAGAAAGCTTTCCGAGAATTCGCAAATTTTCTATACCACACATAGTCCTAATTTTGTAGATATAAATAATTGTAATGATGCTATTATTCTGAGGAAATGTGATGGGCATACGAAACAAATGACAAAACCTAATTTAGAGGATTTTTTAAATGCTGATGCCAAACATCAACTTCATTTATTAACTAAATTTAATACCGAGGTCAATGAAATATTTTTTGCAGATAAAATTATCTTAGTGGAAGGTGATACAGAAAAATACGTCCTTCCACATATTATTGAAAAAATGATTGGTGATGAATGTGTGACTATTAATCATTTAATCTTGAATTGTCATAGTAAAGACAGTATTCCTTTTTTTATCAAGGTGTTGGATTTCTTAGGTATTGATAGCTATTTAGCTATTTTTGATAATGATTTACATCCACACAAGAATGAGAATCAAATAGCTATAGCCCGTAAATCCACCGAAAAAATCTTAGCTTGCGTTGATGGAGATACTTCGAAAATTTTACAATTAGAGAATGATTTTGAATCGTGCTGTGGTTATACAATAACATCTGATACCCATAAAATTAGGGATGCAGTTACTTGGGCAAGCACTCTTACATCTGATAATATTCCTTCTGTTTTTAATCAATTAAAAGAATTTTTAGAATCATAATTAAATGATAGATTACATAAGCGGTCTCAACGAACCACAAGCCCAAGCCGTTACGCATGGCGAAGGACCTTTGATGATTATTGCGGGAGCGGGTTCGGGAAAAACGCGCGTACTCACTTTTCGGATTGCTCATTTGATTGAAAATGGCGTAGATCCTTTTCGGATTTTGTCGTTGACTTTTACCAATAAAGCGGCGGGCGAAATGCGTAACCGTATCGAAAAAGTAGTTGGCTACGAAGCCCGCAACATTTGGATGGGTACTTTCCATGCTGTTTTTGCTAAGCTGTTACGCATTGAGGCACGCTTTTTGGGATATACTTCCGATTTTTCCATTTATGATACCGACGATTCTAAATCCCTATTGCGGAGCATTGTCAAAGAATTGAATTTAGACGATAAAACCTATAAGCCTAACGTCGTTTTTAATCGCATTTCAGGCGCTAAAAACAACCTGATTTCGGCAGATGATTACTTAGCCAATCCGCTGTTTCGTGCCGATGACGAAGCCGCTAAGCTTCCCGAAATCGGACGTTTGTACAAAGCATACAGCACTCGCTGCTTTCAGGCCAATGCCATGGATTTCGACGATTTGCTGTTCAATACCAACGTATTATTTCGGGATTTTCCCGAGATTCTCAACAAATATCAACACAAATTTCGGTATGTTTTGGTGGATGAGTTTCAGGATACCAACGTAGCTCAATATCTCATTACCAAAAAACTGGCAGCCGTCCATCGTAATATTGCTGTTGTGGGCGACGATGCCCAAAGTATCTACGCTTTTCGTGGGGCCAATATTCAGAATATTCTCAATTTCGAGAAAGACTTTCCAGAAGTCAGAGTTGTAAAACTGGAGCAGAACTATCGCTCTACGCAAACGATTGTCAATGCAGCCAATTCGGTCATTGCTCGCAACAAAATGCAATTGAAAAAAAGTGTTTTTACAGCCAATGAAGAAGGTGCCATGATTGACGTCGTAAAGGCCAGTTCAGACAATGAAGAGGGGCGTTTGATTTCGACCGCGATTTTTGAAGAAAAGGTAAATAAAGGACTACGGAATACCGATTTTGCGATTTTATACCGCACCAATGCCCAATCGCGGGCATTTGAAGAAGCGCTTCGTAGGCTTAATATTAAGTACCGTATCGTGGGGGGACTGTCGTTTTACCAACGCAAAGAAATCAAAGACTTGCTGGCGTATTTGCGTTTTGTGGTCAATCAGAATGACGAAGAAGCTTTCAAACGCATTATCAATTTACCGAAACGGGGCATTGGCGATACTACTGTGGCCAAAATAGCCGTTACCGCTGCTGAAAATCAAGTGCCTGTTTGGGAAGTAGTTTCAAATATTACCAAATACATTTCGGGACGGGCTACGTTGCCCATTGAGGGGTTTGCTACCATTATTAAGAGTTTTAAACTGCTGATTGAAGAAGGTAAAGATGCCTACGCGGTAGCCTCGCATGTAGCAAAAGCATCAGGAATACTGAAAGAATTATACGAAGACAAAACCGTCGAAGGCTTGAGCCGCTATGAAAACGTACAGGAGTTGCTCAATGCCATCAAAGAATTTGTAGATAACGCAGAGAATGAGGATAAAACGATGAGTTCTTTTCTCCAAACGGTTTCGCTCCTTACCAATGCCGACGAAGCCGACGACGACGGTGATACTGACCGCGTAACGCTCATGACCATCCACGGGGCAAAAGGATTAGAATTTAAAAATGTGTATGTAGTTGGATTGGAGGAAGGGCTTTTTCCCAGCCAGATGATGCTCGAAAAACGCGAAGATTTGGAAGAAGAACGCCGTTTGTTTTACGTTGCCATCACCCGTGCCGAAACCAAACTGACGTTTTCGTATGCCGAAAGCCGCTACAATTGGGGTCGCTTGAATATGTGTGAACCCAGTCGGTTTTTGTACGAAGTAGATCAACGTTATTTGACGATGCCCAAAGGCCGCCGTTCGGGTGGTTTTGACGATAATCGCACAAATGCAGAGCCTTCATCTATCAGTTTTATTCGTAAACAGCCCGTAGCTTGGGGTAAAAGCCAAAAACCCGAGAGCAGTTCAACAGAGACAACTCCTGCCAAAGCATTGGTTAATGTGCAACGTCCAGCCTCTAACTTACCCAATTCAATACCTAACCCTCCCACTGATTTCATTCCTGGCGACACTTCAAGCCTTGAAGAGGGCAATCGGGTAGAGCATCCTAAGTTTGGAAAAGGCACGGTTAAGAAAATGGACGTAAATGGCACCGATCGTAAAGCCGTGATTCATTTTGACGTAGTAGGAGAGAAAACCTTGTTGCTGAGTTTTGCGAAATTGCGGATTTTGAGGTAGATGGAATTTTACCCGTATTGTTGAAACTGAAATTTCCCTACAAGATATTTTAGCTATTTTTGCGGTCAATCCTTCAATCTAATTTTTAGGCATGGCCCGCACTGCAAAAAACGCTACCGAACCCGTTAAAGTCAAAGAAACCCCGCTCAATCGTCAGTATAACCAAATCAAATCAAAGTACCCTGGCGCAATGTTATTGTTTCGGGTGGGCGATTTTTATGAAACTTTTGGAGAAGATGCCATTAGAGCCAGTCGGAT
>JBDHXS010000171.1:0-10902 GCA_039810845.1 Runella sp.
GTCATTACGATTTTATGAAAAAAACTATCAATCGTCATCTCTTTGGGAGATAGGTCGCTACGACCTGGTTTTAGGATAATTTTTCCCCCTTTCCATTTATCGCCCAATGGAATAGTTTCGCTTGCATCGAGCCATTTTTGGAGAATTTTGGTTAATGACTGCTCTACATCAAATAGGCTTACAAAGTCATTGTCTAATTCTACCGCCTCAATAATTTCTAAGGGCGTGTTTAATTTGATAACTTTGGTGCCATACTGAACAAAGGTAATCGTGTAACTACTGGATTTGAGATTGATGACAACCCCATCCCCAAAATCAGTGTGACGTACTCGTGAACCAACTTCTAAAATGGTATCCATTTCTTTAACAATTATCTTTATGAGTTATATTAGGTGATGTAACAAACAGTGTGCCAAAGTTGTTTTTATTGAAAAAATATTTAAAATTAATTTTTAACTAACTGAAAAACAGAAGATCTTATTTGTTTCTTTTTCCTTAAAGAACATGATTAACCCAGATTTTTCCTCTCACTTTAGCCTACCAGTAGGTGTTCATTTTATCAATTGTGCTACACGTGGGCCATTTTCTAAGGCTGTAGAACAAGCGGGTATCGCAGCTATTCAGGATTTTACGCCTACAATTCATCAGATTCGTCCTGACGATTTTTTTGAACGAGCATGGACAGTACGGGAGTTGTTTGGACAGTTGGTAAATTGTCAAGACAAAGAACGCATGGCTATTATTCCATCTGTATCTTATGGAATGGCGATAGTGGCGCGGAATCTGCATCGGAAGCCTAATTTGAAAGCAGGGCAGCATATTTTGGTCATTGGCGAAGAGTTTCCGAGTGATGTTTATGCGTGGATGAGAGTGTGCGAAGAGTTGTCGTTGCAAATAAAAACTGTACCAATGCCCGAAACAGCGTTTGTAGGACAAGAGTGGAACGCACGGATTTTGGAAGCTATCAGCGATGATACCGCTTTGGTCGTGTTGCCGCATGTGCACTGGCAATATGGCATCCGCTTTGATTTAGAACAAATTTCAACACGTACCAAGCAATTTGGTGCTTTGTTGGCCATAGATGGTACACAATCGGTAGGAGCGTTGAATTTTGATATTCAGAAAATTCGACCCGATGCCTTGATATGCGTAGCCTACAAATGGTTGATGGGGCCGTATTCCATGGGTTTGGCTTATTTTGGAGAGTTTTTCGATGGAGGGATTCCACTCGAAGAGACATGGATGGCACGTGAGGAGAGCAACCTCTTTTATAAACTTACTGAATATCAAAATAGCTACCGCCCTAAAGCCTACCGCTACAACGTAGGCGAACATTCGCATTTTATTCAAATTCCGATGCTGGAAGTGGCTTTGCGAGAAAAATTAGCATGGGGAAGCGACCATATCCAAGCGCATTGCCAACAACTTTGGCAAGAACCCGTTCGGCAGCTTTCGGCCTTGGGCGTGACTTTTGAACCAGAAGATGAGCGAGCACATCATTTGGTAGGGATTCGATTGCCTGACGGAACAGACGCAATCAAAGTGCAGCAGGCTCTGGAAGCTCATAAAGTGATTGTAGCAGCGCGGGGACGGGGAATTCGAGTGTCTCCGCACCTTTACAATACCCCAAAAGACATGGCTGTTTTAGTAGATGCTTTAATGGAAGTGCTAACTTAGCGAGCTATTATTCTTAATTGTTTCTGTCAACTGGTTAATAATTGGGAATAAACTTCGATAGTGAAAAAATAGGAATCACACTATCAATAACCGAAAAACCCGCTATACTTGCGTATAACGGGTTTTTGTGACGAAGAAGAGACTCGAACTCTTACAGGCTAACGCCCACTACCCCCTCAAAGTAGCGTGTCTACCAATTCCACCACTTCGCCTTTTTCCTTGATTGGGGTTGCAAAAGTAGTAGCCGAAAATGAATTTCGCAAATGTTTAAGCCAAAGAAATTAACTTTTCTATGGCCTGTTTGATGTTTTGGCGTACTTCTACGATACTCGCCTCCATCATATAGCAAGGGGCTGTGATGATTTTGAGGTCTTGGTCCACTACAATATCACGTACTGATGCCATCTCAGCCACTTGTCCAATGGATTCTATTCCTGCTGAAATAGCTGCAATATCGTAAGGCGAGGCTTCGGCAGTCGTTCCTACGCTCAAATGTGCGTGGTATTCCGTGCCTTCGAGTGCCTTGGCGATGGTGGTAGGGCTCATGCACAAACCTGCAATGGGTTTGCCTTGACGTACTAACTCTACGATAAGATTTTTAACAGAATCCAGGATTGGGCCATTAGGGCCTTCAAACGCCCATTTAGTGATATTTTTGGCCGTACCAAAACCGCCAGGCATTACCAGACCATCCAAGTCTTCGGCTGTTACATTGGCAATATCCTTGATATTTCCTCGGGCAATGCGTGCCGATTCTACGAGTACGTTGCGGGTTTCTGGCATTTCTTGTCCCGTCGTATGGTCAAGTACGTGATGCTGAGATACATTGGGTGCAAAGCAGATGGCTTCTGCACCTGCTTCGGCAACTGCCAGTAGCGTAAATACGGATTCGTGGATTTCGGAACCGTCAAAAACGCCATTTCCGTGTAATAAAACGCCTATTTTTTTCATGTTATAAGAAGCCCCAACCCCCGAAAGGGGCGTTTTTTGTTCAGTTGGATTTATGGTAAAACCCTATGGGATTTTATGGTTTAGTCTCAAGTAAAAAGTTAGCCCAAATATAAGCGAAGAATTTAATAGTCCCGCGCCTGAAAGGAATTTAGGATGGACATTTTGCCGTTGCCAAAAGGTTCTTTTTGCAGAGGTTTACGACCTTGTTTCCGCAGATAACGTAACGTAAGAATGACTGAAATTGCAATAGTAATTCCTCGAAACGCATTTGCCCACACGCCCCCCAAGGCATCGGAAGAGACTTCAAAACAAGCCCACCACGCATTCATCAAAATATGTAGCCATACGTTTACCCACAGGTTTTCCCACTCAATCCAGAGCCATGCAAACCACAGTGCCCCTGCAAATGTAACGCCAAACACCCCCGCTGCCTGTCCCCAATCGTGCGCTTGGTAGAGGTGTGCACTGCCAAAAACCAAGGCCTGTACCAGTACGGCTCCTACAAACGGCCACTTACCATGCCGATACAATTGGCCAAACAAAAAAGCACGGTACAGCGTCTCTTCCCCCAAACCAGCCCAAAAAGAACCCGTGTATAGAGTGATAAGCAACTTTTTGAAAGGGGCTTGTGTCGGTTCAAATACCAAGGCGTAGCCAATTAGCATAGGCAATGTACAGACCAAAGCAAAGGCAAAGCCCTTTGGAAAAGAGCCTTGCCAGCCCAATTCGCGCAGCACATTCTTCCGACCGTGTAAGGCTCCTAACACCACGGCAGGAATCAATACGTAAAAAATCGCCATATACAGTGTAAAACCGCCCAATGTCCACTGATTTTGGCTAATACCCAAGGCATTGAGAAGGGGTTTTTTACCAAAATGAGCCAATATAAAGGCTCCTAAAACAACAAGCGAGGTAAGTGTTTGCTTTTTCATCTTTATTTTCCGTAGGTAAAGGTTAAGTTCATGGCAGTGGTCATACCGTTAAATTTTTTCCATTTATCTTGGCTACCATATTTATAGTAATGTACAGCTAAAGCAGGCATTTGAATAGGCATTTGTAGGTAAGAGCCTTTACCTTTATTTTTTATCCACTGAATCGAAACCACAACATCTTCGTTTACTACAATATCGTAAGGCGTCAAATCAATTTCTATCCAACCATTGACTTTCCCCGTAGTGGCATAATAGATATTTTGCGGTAAAAGATTTTTCATGCCTTTGAGCGAATACACATTTACCCGAAACTTGACCGATTCAAAATTGCTTTGGAGGTAAAAACGGTATTTTTCTAAACGGCAGGCTGCTTTGGGCAAATTGAATTTTCGCCCAATCTCCGCACCCAAATTCTGACTGGGTTTGCTACCAATGGCAAAATTGGTACTCATGCTGGTATTCACTTTCTCGCCTCCAATCATTTTCGTCACCTGTTCGCGGTTGCTGATGCGTATTTCGGGCAATTGAAATGGCTGCTCTTCTAATACAATAGGTTGGTCAGGTTTGTGTGTTTTGAGTATAGTCGTCGAAATTTTCAAGAGGCGATAGCCAATCAGAGAAAATAGGACCTCTCCTTCTGCCAAGAGAAACAACTCAAAACTTCCTTGCTCGTCTGACACCGTCCCTACTGACGTGCCTGCGACTCCGATGCTCACGTAGCCAAGCGGTTGTTGTTGGCTATTGATTAATTTTCCTGTGACTCGCGTTTGGGCAAAAATACAAGAGGTTATTTGTAGAACTAAAAAGAGTGAAAATAGCCACGTTTTCATAATTTTGATGGTTGCAAAGGAATAAAAGATGGTTACAAGGATGACACAAACGTACAACCCTCCTCACCAACGAGCCAAGTGCCTTAGCCTGAAATACGGGCTTTTATGGCTAAAGCAAGGCACTTTAATAGCTTTGTTTTCCCAAAATGCCCTCATATTTGCCTGAAATACGTGTCTATATTATCTTTGAAACATGACAAACCCTCCTTTGATACCTGTTACTTTCCGGATTTCCAAGAATTGGAAGCTGATTTTGGCCATTACTATGGGTGGGATTTTGCTGTTTCAGTTAATGACCTTATACCGTCACAATGGGAGTGAGTTTTCGGCCTTGTTTAGAGGAGACATAGGGCATTATTTCAAAATGTTGTTTGGCTATTATCTGCTATTTGAGCTTGTGTCAGTATTTATTTTTATGCAGGTGGCTTATTATTACATCCAAATTTTTCGGATGACCCACCTCTCCCCCACGCTCAAAGGGGTGTTGTTGTATGAACTCAATTTTCTTCCCTGTGTATTGGCGGCAATTGTCATTTTTGGTCCTATCACCAACGGGCTTCGTTATCTGGTCGTTTTTTATCCCGATTATTCATGGGCAGCTTACTTTCCCGAATACTTCTTTACGGCCCGGATGTTTGGAAACTACCTCTTGCCCTTCCTTATTTTTGGCTATATTTATCTAAATGTCAATTTGTTTTTAAATTATAATGAATGGCAAAAAACGCAATTGTCATCTCCTTCTCACCCAATTGCTACTCCTTCCTATTTGGCGACACTTGATGCTTGGTTTGAACAAGGTGAGACCATACTTTCGGTCAATGATGTGGTGTACTTTGAAGTAGAACAGAAAAACTATTTTGCTTATACCAAGGGGCGTACTTATAATATCAAAAAAAATCTTTCTGAATTAGAAGCCGAACTCAATCCACGTCATTTTTTTCGCGTCAATCGTTCAGTTATTGTGAACTTACATTTTATCAAAAACTATTCCTACTGGGAAAACGATAAATACATTGTACGCCTATCCGATGGCAAAACAGAATTTATCATGCAGCGCCCACGCGTAAAAGAATTGAAAGAACGCTTGAGCGTACGAGATGAGCAGTGATCCTAAAATAATAGAATTTAGTACTATCTATACAGTTGTAAAAACTTGCGGTAAATTTGTCTCGATTTTCTATCCAAACTACACCTAACAAATGAAGTGTCTCAAACTTACCTTGGCAATTCTGTGTACCTCTACACTTTTTGCCCAAACCAAACCAGAAACCCTAAGTCGCCCTAAATTAGTAGTAGGCGTAGTCGTAGATCAAATGCGCTACGATTATTGGTATCGTTACTACGACAAATACGGCGAAGGTGGTTTCAAACGAATGTTGCGTGAAGGTTTCAATTGCCGAAATCACCATTATAATTATGCTCTTACCGTGACGGCAGCAGGTCATGCCTCGGTTTATACGGGTTCAATTCCTTCTATTCATGGCATAGTAGGCAACGACTGGTATGATCGTAAACTCAAAAAAGGCATGTATTGCGTTGGCGATAGCACAGTACAATCAGTAGGTACTTCCAATTCCGCTGGCAAAATGTCGCCTAAAAATCTGTTAACAAGTACCATCACGGATCAATTGCGCATTGGTAACAACTATCAAGGAAAAACAATTGGAGTTGCCATCAAAGATCGTGGGGCTATTTTACCCGCTGGCCACACAGCCAATGGTGCCTATTGGTTTGATAGTAGAACTGGCAACTGGATTACGAGCACTTTTTACATGAACGATTTGCCCCAATGGGTAAAAGACTATAATGCCAGAAAGCGTCCTTCTGAGTTGATGAAGCAAAACTGGAATACACTGCTTCCTATTGCTCAATACACCGAAAGTACTCCTGACGACCAACCTTACGAAGCGAAAATCGCTGGGGCAAAAAAATCGGTTTTCCCGTATGACTTGGCAGGAATTGCTGGAGATGCCTTCGGGATTTTGGCCAGTACCCCTCATGGCAACACCATTACCAAAGAAATTGCCCTTGAAGCTCTCAAACATGAAAACCTCGGCAAAGGCCCTGCTACTGATTTCTTAGCTATTAGTTTTTCTACTCCTGATTATGTAGGTCATGGTTTTGGTCCTAATTCAATAGAAGAAGAAGATATTTATCTTCGCCTTGACCGAGATTTTGCTGAAATTTTTGCAGCACTTGACAAACAGGTTGGCAAAGGCAATTACTTATTTTTTATCTCTGCCGATCATGCGGTAATGGATGTACCCGAATTGTGGAAACAACGTCGCTTACCTACTGGGCGTCTTAATATAGGGCAAATCAATACAGCATTAAAAGCGGCTTTGGTAGAGAAATTTGGGACAGGCGACTATATTGCAGCCTCTGAGAATTACCAATTCTACTTGAATCATGAAACATTGGCTACAAAAAAAATAGAAGTAGAAGATGTATTCAAAGTAGTCCGAAAGGTGTTAATTGATTTTGACGGGATAGCCGACGTTCTAAACCTTCACGATTTGGGAAAAGCCAATCTCAATGATTATTTGTTGACTTTATATAAAAACGGTAATCATGCCAAACGTACTGGCGATATTCAGATAGTGACTGAACCAGGGTGGATTTCAGGGACTACTACGGCTACTCACGGTGCACCTTACAATTACGACACCCACATTCCTCTATTGTTTATGGGTTGGGGTATCAAGCATGGCGAGACTTTTAGCCGTACTGCCGTAGCCGATACGGCTCCCACTGTGGCTGCTTTGCTCAAGATATTAGAACCAAGTGGCAATATTGGACGGGTGATTGAGGATGTGATGAAAAAATAAAAAGCGACTGATTATCAATTGCGTTCTCTTTATGTGGGGTTTTTGAGTGAATTATGTTGAATGATATTTCGTTAAAAATTTGACAACAAAAGAAATTTTCCTATCTTTCGACTAAGACACTTACCCCCATACATTCAGGATATGCAACCAGAATTCGAGGAGAGACAACCAGATTGGCGGGATTCGGTACAACGTTTTGAGGTAATGCTCAAAAACCACGAACGTCAATTTTTTGATTTAGATACCTATGAACAAATCGTAGAGCACTATATAGGAGAGGGGAATTGGGAACGTGCCTTGCAGGCCTGTGAGTTTGGTCTTGAACACTTCCCTTACTCCCTCGAATTGATGCTCGATAAAGCCCACCTCCTCGCCCAAAATCAGCGTTATGATGAGTCACTTGATTTGCTTGAGCGTGCTTCATTATTTCATCCCCACGATTTAGATGTGCTTTTTATGCAAGGAGGGGTTTATAACATGATGGGAGAATATGAGCAATCGGTAGAAGTTTATGAAACCATGCTCCAATTTATTGAAGAAGACGAAAAAGACGATATTCTATTCCAGATTGGGCAAGCCTACCAAAATGCAGGCAAATACGAAGAGGCTATTAAATACTATAAAAAAAGTTTAGAACTCAATCTGAACAACGAAAATGCCTTGTATGAATTGGCATTTTGTCTCGAAATCATGGGACAGTTGGAAATGAGTATTGATTATTACAACGAACTCATAGACCGCGACCCTTACTCCTACAACGCTTGGTATAATCTGGGTATTGTTTTTAGTAAGTTGGGACGCTACGAAGAGGCCTTACACGCCTACGACTACGCTTCGGTCATCAAAGAAGATTTTTCGTCAGCTTATTTCAACATGGCCAACGCTTACATGAATTTGGAGCGTTTCAAAGAGGCCAATGAGTGCTATTTGCTCACCCTTCAACACGAGACCCCAACGGCAGATTTGTATTGTCATTTGGGGGCAAGCTACGAAAAATTAAAAGATTTTGGAAAAGCCCTTGAATATTACCGAGAAGCCCTCAAACTCGACAAAGAATGGGACGAAGGCTGGTATGGAGTAGCGGTTTGTTTGGGTGTTGAAGAAAAATGGATTGAAGCCCTCAACTGTATCAGAAAAGCCATTAAACTCAATGAACACGTGGCTGATTATTGGCTAATCTTGGCAGACTTAGAATACAAGATTGGCAATACTTTCTCGTGTATTGAAGCTTTTGAAAAAGCTGCCGAACTCGAACCCGATTATGAAGAAGTTTGGCTCAAGTGGTCGTTGGTAATGTTTGACCAAGGGCAGTTTGACAAAGCCTATGAAATTATTCAGGAAGGTCTCGACGAAATTCCTGACAATGCTGGCATGTATTACCGTGCTACAGCCTACCTTTTGCACGCTGGGGAGTATAAAGAAGCACTCATCCATCTTGAAATCGCCCTTGCGCTCAATTATGAAGCCCACGAGCAATTGTATGATTTCTTCCCCGATTTAGAAAAACAAAAAGCACTGTTTAAGCTCATTGAGCAGTATCGCAAATAATTTTTTGTCACTCCGATAGTAGGAGTGACAAATACCCTATTTTAGCTCCAGAACTAAAGAAGTCATTGCGGGTACTTTTAAAGTACTTAGGTTTGGAATGACTTCATTACTCAAAATATTTGTGGCTGACGATAACCCTTGCATACGCTCTACAAAACGAGCAGTAGAGAGGTCTATTTCTCTGGCATTGGTGTTCATAATAACCATAATCGTTTTGGAGTTATCATGTCGAAAATAAACATACACACCCTCTTGAGGTAAGTATTGTGTAAACTTCCCACTGTGGAGTGTAGGCGTATTTTTGCGATAATTGGCCAGTTTTTTCACTAATTCAAATGCTTCATTTTCCTTTGTATTGCGGCCTGCTGCAGTAAATTTATTTTGCTTGTCGCCTTTCCAGCCTCCTTCAAAATCTTTGCGTACTTCGGCGTCAGTTGGGTTTTTAAAGTTCTTCATCAACACCTCTGTACCATAGTAAAAATGCGGAATTCCCCGTGTGGTTAGTAACCATGTCACACCCATTTTATATTTGTTAAAATCCTCACCTACTACCGAGAAAAAACGATCAGTGTCATGGTTTTCGAGGAAAGTAATTAGCTTTGATGGATCAGCATAGAAATAATCTTGGGCAAGCGTACTATATAGACGGTTGATGCCCCCATCCCAACTCCATGGCTGGTTCAACGACTCATTGATAGCAGCATAGTTAGGAAAATCGCAAGTTCCAGGTAAGTTGCACTGAAAGGGGAATTTTACATTGTTTTGCACGAAGTACGCCATCCAAGCTGGATTTGTTACAAAGGTTTCTCCAAAAATCAGTAGACTGGGGTATTCATCCAAAAGTGCTTTATTACACCGATTCATAAATGGCATGTCGTTGTATTTATAAGTATCAATGCGCCATCCGTCCAAGCCAAATTCCTCAGTACTCCAAAGCGCGTGTTGAATCATGTAAGTGGCAAAGAATGGATTACGAGCATTGACATCAGGTAAAAAAGGTGTAAACCAACCATCTGTCAGTAGCTTACGGTCTATTTCTGTGCTATTTGGGTCAAAGGCTGGCTGCTCCTTGTGAGTTGTTCCTGTATAGGTGGGCCACATATTAAACCAATCTTTGGTCGGCGGGTCAAGGTACATCCAATGGTCTTCTGACACGTGATTATAGACAGCATCCTGAATCAATTTCATGCCCCGTTGGTGCAAAGCGGCTGCCAGTTTTTTATAACCCTCACTACCGCCAAAACGGCGGTCAATCTTGTAATGATCACTAAAATGATAGCCGTGGTAAGCTGCCTGAAAATTGCCATGTAATTCTTTTTTGAGTTTGGTATCGTTTTCAATAACTGGTGTGTTCCAAAGCGTGGTTACACCTAATTCTTGCAGGTAGTCCAAGTGATTGATAATTCCTTGAAAATCACCGCCATGTCGTAAATAAGGTACATTTTTATCAGCTTGTGTATCAAGCATATCACTAAATTTATCATTCGATTCATCGCCGTTAGCAAAGCGATCGGGCATGAGGAGATAGATAAAATCGGAAGAATTAATGGTGGCTGGTTTATATTTTTTGACTCCCAAAGTATAATTCTGGGTATTTTTAAAGTTTCCGTTACTAAATATCAAGCGCATATTGCCTGGTTTGGCTGCTTTAGAAATCTCCAAATCTACCATTAGGTAGTTTGGATTCTCTACTTTTTGCGTCTTTTTAATTCGCACTCCTGGATACGTCAAACTTACTTTGGCGGAACTGATATTTTTGCCATAAACAAGCAATTGGAGATTAGGGTTTTTCATTCCCACCCACCAGTTTGTAGGGTGAATGTACTTGATATCAGGATTTTGGGCGATGGTTGCGATACTTGACCAGCCCATCAAGAAGGCAAGCAACAAAGGTTTAAATAGATTCATCATAGGTTTAAAAATGAAGTTAACTGGAAGGCGAAAGTTAGAAAAAACTTTTGAATAAAGGATAAGCTACGCGTACTCCGATGGTGATAAACGTACTGAATTTATACTGCCTTTTTAGGATTTTTCGACTATCTTTGGCACTTGCCTCTTTCTCCAATAACGTAAGATTTTGCGCTTAAAAACCATGCCATCCCTAAAAAAGCCTTGGCTTCTTGTTTGTATTATTCC
>JBDHXS010000172.1:0-10836 GCA_039810845.1 Runella sp.
CTTCGTCACCGGCATCCTCACGACCGCGGCTTGCAGCCGCGATCCATTTGCGCGCGCACCGCGGTTGATCCTCGTAGCGCCGGATCGCGAGGAAGATTTACGCTTCCTGAATCCGGCCGATGCAGGCGTTGACCTTCTATCGGGCAAAATCGTGTTTTCCAATAGAGGTGCGGACCTACAACCGCGCCGTTCAGCCTTCTATCTGCCGCAAGGAAAACCTTTCCTGATTGCGAGATTTTGGTAGATGCTAACGATGGTTATACTGCTGATACTACGATTGCGTATCTAAAAGGGATTGGCGACATTCCACTGTTTTGGGTAGAAGAACCTTTTGCCGAAACCGTGGCCGATTATGAAAAGCTAAAGGGATGGTTGAAGGCAAATAATGTGAAAACGTTATTGGCTGATGGTGAGGCAAATCCAAATCAAGCATTATTGCGGGAGTTGGAAGAAAAAAAACTCATTGATGTACATCTAACAGATATGATGGGCTATGGTTTTACACCTTGGCGCAAACTTATGCCTGAACTAAAGAAGCTGGGCATTTTGGCTTCTCCCCACGCATTTGGTGAAATGTTTAAATCCTATTACACTACCCATTTGGCGGGTGGTTTGGGAAATACAGTCACGATTGAAGGTGTACCTTGTACAAGTGAAGAAGTTGATTTTAGTAATTATAAGATTGTGGATGGCCAATTTATTCCTCCCTCTATGCCTGGTTTTGGAATAGAGTTGTTGAAAAAATAGAATGCTATATTGGTTACTCAACTGGTCAATAATCCATACGCCAAATGCCAAACTATGAGTTGGATAAGGATTTTTTATTTTTGAGTGTTTCCTTTTAAAGTTGAATTGAACTTAGTAAGAAATGTTTGTTTGGCTGAAAAATAGCTGTCAAATTTTGTTTGGTATTACATCCATAACTTAAAATAGCATCCTAAGGAATTATTTAGAGCAATCAGATAGTAATTTCTGTCGTGGAGACCATAGACTATGGATTACTTAGAGCATAAATTTTTACTCCTTTGATTTCTTCTTTGAGTGTATAGTTTTCGGCGATGAACTGAGCCAATTCGGGGTAATTTTGATGGCCGTATTTTTTAGGATCATTCATCCATAACGTTTTTGGAGTCATGGCATCTACAAAAACCTTGGGTCGGGTTCGTTTAATGTCCTGCATATAACGCTGATAATAAGCAGCTTGGAGTGGATGTTTCATGGCACTTCTTACCGAGTGGTTTTCACTGACTCCCTGTGGCATTTGGGTTTCTACATAATATTCGCAAGCCCATCCCCAAACCACCAAATAGTCTCCCGGTTTTCCATACTTAAGAATGGCCTTTCCAACTGGGCTTAGTTCTTGTCGGTCAGAGACAGCAGTGGTGTACATATTTATAAATGAACCAGTGGCAAGGCGCTTGAAGCAAAGAGCGATGAAGATAAGCTGGGTAGATAAAATGGCCCACCGCCAAATCGGCTTGAGTTGACTTAAAAACAAACCAAGAAACAAACAACAAGGGAGAATGAAATACAAGAAATGATGGGGATAAAAGCTACCCGTACGAATGATAGTTGCTACTACCATGAGAAAGTACCCCGAAAGCATCAACCAAAAGTAGGAATTGAGTTTTATGGTTTTGAGAAAGGCTTCTTTCGTAGTAATTTTTAACAGAAAGACGCCTGTCAACAGCACAAACGGGAAAAACCAGTACTCCAATCCAACGGCCCGTTTGAAAATAATCAGGGGAAATCGGATAAGCAGATAGAGCGGGCTGCGGACAGAACTATCCGAAAAGTGCATTTTCAATTGTGCATTGGCTTTGATATAATAGAAAAAAAAGTCATCCAGGACATCATTCGCCTGCATATATCCTAACCATCCTCCCCAAACGGCTATGATGCTGCCCACCAGTACACTGCCGTAGAGGAGCGCTTTTTGTTTTTGGAATGAGAATAATAAAAACAGGCTCCAAACCCCCAAAACAAAAGACAAAGGAAGGGCTTGGATTTTACACAGAACAATCAGGGCAGTAGAGATTCCAAAGGCTATTAGTTCAGGCAATGGAAATTCTTTTTTGTGCGTCCAGCGAGCAAGAAGATAAACATTGAAACTCAGGAACAAGATGGCAATTCCTTCGCTGTAATAGTGCAAATAATTGGCATTTTGGACAAAAGTGAAGAAAGCTAAAGTTGGAATCATCGCCAGCTGGGCGATAATAACAGATTGTAATTGCTTGAGTGCTTTATATAAAAAAATGACGGCCGATATGGTAATCAGCCAGCTTAAAACATGAGCCAATCGGAAATCCAGTTTGAACCCTAAAATGTGTAAAAATGCCAATAAATAACTATTGATAGGACCGCTGGTGGTAGGATCTACGGAGCGATAGAGCAAAGGGTCAAAGGTCAGTGTCAAGCCTTGAGCCAGCATCTGACTTTCATCTGGATTAAGAGGAAGGTTATGCAGCAAGCTGGAGAGCCGCATAAAACCCGAGATGAAAAAAATGACACAAAGGAAAACTAAATCTGATACAGGGCGATTGCGTCGAATGAGCCAAATACTGAAAATACCCAAAAATAGATGCCCAAATAACCACCAAATGAGGGGACGAGTATCGAAATCAATCCAACTTAAAAGTACCATATTTGTGCAATTAGGATTTGGGGAAGGTGTTGTAATGTGGAAAATTGAGGGCAAAAGTAATTAAATAATACGCTCAACTAATAGTATAGAGGCTAAAGTGTAGCGTGTAATGAAGTAAGTTGTTCACTTCCAGAGACAAATAGAATTGCCCCAGATTGCTTTTGTAGATACCTAAACAACAAAAACAAAACAGCCACGAAATTTTCCGTGGCTGCTGTATGAAAGAAACAGTGAAAATAAATCGTTAGAAACCTAATCCTAAGGCCATTCCTCGTACTACTGGGTTTCCAGACAAAGTGGCTCCGCCAGTAGCGGCACCAGTAGTGAGGTTAATGGAATATACTCGGGTTGTTCCACCCGAACGGAGTAGCGCATATGCCATGTTACTCATTCCACCAATATCAAAACCATTGGCACTTTCAGCTTGAATTCCCAATGAGCCTACAGGAACGAGCGTGCCATTGTTTGGAGGGTTTTGAATGTAGAGCATTGCATTGCCTGCCGTAGTTTCAATGTTATAAAGAGTAGTAGTAGCAGTGCCTGCAAAATTGTTTGTATAAGCCGAGGCCGTTACACTGGGAGTTCCTGGGTTTAAGTTAGCATCAGTGGCTACTACCGCACCAGTATCAGGATGGAGACGCAAGTTTTGGCCGCTATTGCTTGTTACTCTAATGCGGTCAACGGTAGGATTGAAATCAAAACCAAAATCTGTACCGCTCAATGCTGGAGAAAATGGCCCTGCTCCGATGGCTGTTGCGGCACCATTGGAAGTATTAATGGTATAAAGGCGGCTGGTGCTACCTAAAGCATACAGTTGCCCGTTGACAGGACGAAAATCAATTCCTAAAACCATTTCGCCCGCTTGTAATCCAGTGATAACTTTTGAAATAGCTGTAGGATTCATTGGATTAAAAATCAACAGATTGTTTGCATTATCGACTGCATACGCAGTTGGCTCGGTTGGAATAGCAATTCCAATGACATTACTTGGTAAATCACCTAATTTTTGAAGACGACCTGTGGTGAGATTGACCTGTTGTAATTCGATGTTACCTCCAAATGTTACCGAGGCAATAGCATCTCCATTAGGAGAAATATCAAATCCTCCTAATGCCGTTATATCCAATCCCAATGGCCCTACGTCAGCCAGTGTTCCGTTATTAGGCGGATCTTGCCGATAAAGCCGATCTGTGACAGGGTCAATATCATAAAGTGTAGTTGTGGTAACTCCTGCTTTATTATTAGTATAAGCTCCTCCTGTAATCATTGCCCCAGCGGCTCCATTGATATTCCCGTCAGTAGCAGCTACTGCGCCTGTTTCGGGGTGGAGACGCAAATTTTGCCCTGTATTTGTGACCAAACGGATTCGGTCAACCGTTGGGTTAAAATCTAAGGCTACAGCATTACCATTTAGTCCAGGAGAAAATGGGGCAGTTCCCAATGCGATTGAAGTCCCCGTTACTGGGTTAATAATGTACAAACGACTACTGCTGCCCACACCGTACAATTGCCCAGTGGCAGGTCGAAAATCTATTGCTAAAATTTGTTCTCCTTGGGGTAGGCCTGAAATAGTCACTGTGGCCGTAGGCATATTGGTAGAACGAACATTGAGCGCAAGCAATTGATTGGTGGACGTAAGAGCATAAAAAGGAGCGTCTGGAAGAGATGGTGCGGTAGGAGCTACACGGTGATCCTGACAAGAATGGAGGGTAACAAAAGCAATAAAAGCTACTATGAAACCTGTAAGACGTGTTTTGGGGTTGTGAAACATAGCAATAATTTTTTAAGTGTTTAACGTGTGAGGAAACTCCTTGAAAACTATTGCTATGTACGACAAAGAAGGCTGTTTAGATTTTTGCGAATAAAAAATATTGATGACTTACACAAAACAAGTAGCAGGTCAATAAAAATAGTATAACTATTTGGTGGAATAGCTGGATAGTATTCTTGCAGCTACTTGGGTAAAATCAAAGGCGTAATCTTCGATTCCTTGTTCGGGGCAGCCAATGTTTTTTCCACCCCACTGCTGACACATTTTTTCCAAAAAATCATACGATTGTTGGTAACTCACCCGCGCTCGCGATGCAAAATATTGATTCAGTACCCAGTCGTGATAATCGATGGATTCGCCTTTGACCATCTTCTCTATGTCTGCCAAAAATGCTTTTTGTAGGCGCTTGCGAGCAATACAAGGGATAAAATGAAGCATATTTTTAGTGTATTCTTACAGTAAGTGTTGCCAATACAAAAGTGGATGGTGGTATGAAAAGTCTTCTTCTACTTTCCAAATTTGCTTACAAGTATTGCATTCAATGACAAGATGAGTCACACAACTATGCTTTTCTACTTCTTCCAAGATGGTAAAAGGCTGCCCACGAAAGGTTTTATTTTGGATCGCCAATTCGGTACAATTGCAAGTGGGCATACTTGGGTTATTAGGTAAAGTTGAAATGTATTAGTAGTTTAGTTAAGTTTCTGATATTCAACTCAGTTAACGGCTAACAGATAATAATTAACTTTGCGTAAGCACTTAGTTGACTTTTAGTAAACTTTTCAGGCGTCCGCCTACTTTGCTGTTCGACTTTGAGTTAGCAAACGAAGGGCCTTGAGGGCCATATAACTCGGCGAAAGGTTTGTCACAAATCCCGGGTGTATTTTCTAAAATATCTTGAGAAACTGTCTGTTTGGAAACAGGAGTGATTTGCCGACGCATACTGTGGTTCATTTGCCACTGATTATTGATTTTCCGACAAAAAAACTCCACGATTTGTTTACTGCGCTCGGTCATTCCACTGAGGCGTTCTTCGTACTCTATTTCAACCTCAAACGACATTTCGGTGGCCGATTGTTGTTGGTAATTTACTTTTTCGGGCACGCGCACAGCATATACCCAGCAAATCCAACTGCAGTTATTGAAGACTAAATTCGCTTTTTCGGCCAATGCTTTTTCGACAATGCTTACCATTTCTTCGTTGGTGGGCATTTTAGCACCTACTACCTCGCGCGAATTTTCATAGACAAAATAGCGACTAAACCGCCAAGCATCGCGGGCACTGCCCCGCACATAAATGGCCAAGCCTTGGATTTTGGTTTGCGTACCACTTGCATCTTTTGACGTAACTGCCGCGACGGGGTGCTTTGCAGTATTGGCAAACGTATAACCAGCCTCTTTGACCAGTTGCCAATCGCCATTGAGTTGTGCTGTGCTTAGTTTGCCATGGTATTTTTTTACGTCATTTATCACTTGTTGATCCAAAGGAAGTGACTGAGAAAAAGAAGAAATAGATGAAATGATTAGTACAAATGTGAATAGAGATTTCATTGAAATGAGAGAGATTAAGGGAGCTTGAAAAGTTTTATAGTTACTGTTTGATGAGCCGAAGTTCCAAAAAATAGGGGTCAACAGTCCGTTAGGGTTTTTGGCAACCTTTACCGTTGTAGGCTTGCAAACCTGCCTTAATCGCATCTTCTAAAGGAAGC
The DNA here is from genome assembly GCA_039810845.1 of Runella sp. Lineage (GTDB taxonomy): Bacteria > Bacteroidota > Bacteroidia > Cytophagales > Spirosomataceae > Runella. Next base: position 6,125 of record JBDHXS010000172.1, read on the forward strand.
TGATGAAGCCATACTTCGGCGGCAGCACCTTGACTGCTTCCTTGCAGAGGTAAGCCCAAAATCCCTCGCACTTGGTTCATTTTTCCGTTAGAGACTTTTACATTCGCTTCAATTTCGCCGCGATTAATGTCTTTACGCGCCAAATAGAGTTCAGCCCATTGGGGATTGGTGGGTACTTTGATGAGTGCTGAAAAATTTCCGCTGGTATTTTTCAGAAACTGCCCATAATCGTCAAGGTCATCGAGTTTCATCATGGTGTTGTACTCTTTGTAATCATATTTTTTATTGCCAACAAATAGATTACCTTTGAGGGTCAGGTTTTTGCACTGTTTGACGTTGTTGACTCCCCCAAAATCAGCAAATCCAAGCACATTATCTTCGGCCGTTACGATGGTATTGACGTCCATCATAATGCAGTTTCCGCCATAGGTAGCGATTTCGTCTTTTTTCCAGCAAAACAAAATCGTATTATTACGAATGTTATATTGGGGAAGGCCATCAGCCCCTTGGTGTAAGCTTTTACACATGATTCCCTCGCCAGTATTGTTGATAATGGCGTTGTTTTCAATCAAGGCTTCTCCATTTTTTCCAACTTGAATGTCGATGGCTCCTTGCGACGGGGCGGTGTTGGTGACGATACAGTTTTTGACGATTACCTTGGTTGAAGCACCGACCCTGATTTTGATGCCTGGGGTATCGGGAGAAGGGTTTTCGTTGGAGGCTTCATTGGCTTTGCGTAAAATATAAAGTCCTTTTTTGTGTAAATAACGATTGCGCGGGCCGTTGTCAATGATGAGTCCATCGACGATGACCGTGCCGTTCCAGTCCTTGAATTTTTTGTCGGTCAAAATCCCAATTCGTTCTGTGGATTCCTTCATGTATTCGTTGGTGCCTGTCAAAACGGTGCGATAACTGCCCCACGGGTCGCGGCGGCTGAAATCGGGGCTATACCCCCCAATGATGCTTACTGGTACGTCAAAAATGTCGCTGCCACGCTCAGTTGCCCCTAAGTACGTACCTGCTGCAATATGAATGCGGTCGCCTGCTTGGACTTGTGGAACGACTACAGCTAATTCTTTCGCAGGTTGATTTTTAGTTGCTTCTCGACCGTTACCATTGAGTGAGATATAAAAATCACGGCCAGTAGGAAGGTCGTTGTTGGTTGATTCTTTACTGTTACTTTTAGAACTTCCCAACACCTCATTAGCTGATTTACGCGTGTCTTCTACACTTTTTTGGGTGTTTTTAGCGGTTCGAGAAGCATCATTGGTGGTTTTCTTGGCGTCTTTGATACCTTTTTCTACGTCTTTAAGGAGTTTTCCGAATTGGGCATAAGTGGGTACGCATAGATAAGCGATGAATAGAAAGACAAATAGCTTTTTCATAATGGACTTGGGTTTACATTTGATAAACCAAAGGTAAGTGGGGGTGCCATAAGCTTTAAAATGAGAAGGAGTGAAGTGGGAAAAATAGGGAGTGGAAGGTGTCCGTAGCCGAAGAAGATATTACTAAGGATAACTTGAATCACTTATGATTTGCTTTCTTATACTGTAAGGGTGACAATCCCGTTTGGCGTTTGAACAGTTGATGAAAATTAGAAAGATTGTGGAAGCCACATTCCAAGCCTACCTGTGCTACGCTGAGTTCGGAGTCAGTTAGAAGTTTACCAGCATAGCTGATTTTAAGTTGATTGAGAAATTCGATGTAGGTTTTCTGCGTACGTTTTTTGAAATAACGACAAAAGGCAGGAACCGTCAGATGAGCTATTTCAGCAATTGTTTCTAAAGAAATCTCTGCCTGAAAATGTACCAGCGTAAAATCCAAAATACGCTTCATACGTTCGGTTTCGGCATCGTCAACCGTGATGCGATAGGCGGCACTTGCCAAAAGAGTAGGGGAGGTGTCTTGCGATAAAATCAACAGAATATCAAGTAAAGCCACCAACCGAAACCCTTCTGACAAATGAGGGAGGTATAAGAGTTTTTCGCGTACTTTTTCGGTAGATTCTTCACTAAATTGAATCCCAAAAACGGATTGTTTGATTAATGCCATTATACTTTTGAAATCAGGAACTTTAGCCAGAAAATCATCAATCAGCGCTTGGGGAAATTGTACAACGACTGATTCGGCCAAAAGTGGAGAATCAGGTTGATAAAATTCCGAACCGTTTCGCCAAAAATGGGGTAAATAAGAACCCAATAACACCAAATCACCTTCCGCAAATGGCTGTACACTATCGGCTACAAATCGCTGTCCACTGCCTTGCACAATGTACGTCAGTTCAAATTCGGGATGGTAATGCCAGGGTGCGTCGAAATAGGGTCTTTTGAAACGTCGCACCAAGAATGAAGAAGAGGTCTCAAAAGTCAGTTTTTCAAGTTGTGGCTTCATTATGTGTGGTATATTTGCGTATTTCTTTCATTTGTAAATTATAATAAGTTAAAATATTATATTTTATAATCAAAAAACAGGACTTTTGATTATTGGTTTTTACGGTACTTTGCATCACCAAATCACTTAAATCAACCCAATTATGCAAACTACAATCGACATAATAGCTTTGGAGGAGGAATTAAATACACCTTATGAAGTACCACAAGAAGCCATTGCTTTTTACCGTGAAAATGGCTACGTGAAACTCAAAAATGTATTGAGTCCAGCAGTAATTGACTACTATGGAAATATCATTACAGATTTGGTGTTTAAACTCAATAAACTTACCAAACCCATGGAAGAGCGCACGACCTACGAGAAGGCGTTTTTACAGATTATGAACCTGTGGCAGGAGGATGAAACAGCCAAAGAATTTGTTTTTTCTAAGCGTTTGGCCAAAATTGCTGCCGATTTGATGGAAGTAGAAGGCGTACGACTCTATCACGACCAAGCGCTTTATAAAGAACCCAGCGGAGGCATTACCCCATGGCATGCCGACCAATTTTATTGGCCATTGGCTTCCCCGAAAACAATTACCGTTTGGATTCCGCTACAAGCTACCCCGATGGAAATGGGACCGTTGGCGTTTGCCGAAAAAAGCCAAGCTGTCGAAATTGGTCGTGATTTAGAAATTAGCGATGAAAGCGAAGCCATTATGCAGCAATCACTTACGCAGTTTAATTTACAGGAGTCTCCATTTGATTTAGGAGAGGTGAGTTACCACGCAGGTTGGTTGTTTCATCGTGCTGGCCCCAATGTTTCTGCGAAGCCCCGCAAAGTAATGACGATGATTTACATGGACAAAGATCAACGGGTAATGCAGCCCAAAAATAGCTATCAAGTAGCTGATTGGGAAACTTGGCTGGCTTCTGTACCCATAGGAAGTACACCTGACAGCCCGCTCAATCCCGTGTTATATAGCCGATAGTTTTGGTTCGAGGTTTGGAAAGTTTACATTTACAGTTAATATCAAAAATTTTCCAAGCCTCAGAGATATGGTAGCAATCAAACGCGTTTGGAATGACTTATTAGACTTATTTTACCCTAATCCGTGTTCTGCCTGTGCTATGCCTTTGGTGGGAAATGAGGAGGTCATTTGTACTAAGTGTCGTCTTAGTTTGCCACGTTCCAACTCTCACCTGATTGAAATTCCTTCCCTTGCTGATAAGTTTGCGGGTAAAGTGTTGGTCAAGTCGGTTTATACATTTCTTAAATTTGAAAAAGCGGGCAAGGTGCAGCGACTTTTGCACCAATTGAAATACAACAACCGTCCTGATGTTGGTCAGACGTTGGGGCGATTGTATGGGCAAGAACTGAGAATGACCCAAGTTAATGAACAATTAGATTTGTTGCTCCCAATACCTTTGCATAGTCGTAAATTGGCCCAACGAGGCTACAACCAAAGCGACACTATTACTCAAGGTCTTTCAGAAACCTTGGCAGTGGATTGGTCAGCTACGATTTTAAAACGGTCAAAATTTACTTCTACCCAAACGCGCAAAACCCGCATGGAGCGCTTTGAAAACGTGTCGGGGATATTTGAAGTAACCCAACCCGAGCGAATCAAAGGAAAACGGATTGGGATTGTAGATGATGTTGTCACCACAGGTTCGACATTGGAATCGGCCATTATCGAATTGCTGAACAGTGGAGCCAAAGAAGTTTCCGTCATTACGCTGGCGGCGGCTTATTAAAGCGAGTTGTTTGCAAGTCCTTCACGCCATCATCCGTTCTAAATTTTGTTTACGGCGCTGCCAATCCGGTAATATGCGGCCTAATAACTCATAGAATTTCTGATTGTGGAGACGATGGGCTAAATGACAGAGTTCATGAATAATCACGTATTCGATACTGCTGCCGGAGGCTTTGATAAGGTCTGGATGAAGGTAAATGACGCCCGCTGAGGTACAGCTACCCCAACGGGTAGGCATTTTACGAAGTTTTATTTCAGGTACGGGCCATTTATACGATTCAAAACGAGGCATGACTTCTGTCAAAATACGTTGAAAATAAACTTCTGCCCGTTGGCGATACCACCCCTCCAAAACAATAGAAACCTTTTCCGGAGCAGGGTCAGGCAGGCTTATTTCGATAAAACCGCCCATCATCCGAATGGATTTTTCCCCCTTCATTAATTTGAGACGATACTGACGCCCCAAGTACCGGTGAGTTTCTCCCGAACGAAATTGCCGAGGGGGTGTCAACGGACGGAATTGCTCAAAAAAACGTACTTGCTTTAAAATCCAGGCGGCTTTTTGTTTCACGGCAACCCAGCAATC
>JBDHXS010000173.1:0-10818 GCA_039810845.1 Runella sp.
GTCATTTCCCCCAAACTGGTTCGACTCACGTACTCATAGCGTTTGAAACTATTGAAATCCACTTTGGTGAGCATGTACCCAAAGGCGTCGTTGGTAAGGCCAAACAAAAACGGCAATTTAGTATTCATGTTTCGCTTTAAGTAATAGCCAATATTGGGCAAGGCTTCTCCTGGAATGGTCAGGATTTGGGCAGGGCCAATGTTCAATAAATTCACCTGCGTACTCACGCTGGCGTCTTTCGCGTTGGGGTGTTTGAGGGGTGAGTTTTTAAGAATATAGCGCATCAATTCAGATTCTACGGGAAACTCTACCGTGCGCGCCGTGCAGTATAGAGCAGCATTTTCGAGGGCAGGTGCGGGAGCGACGATACGCAGGGCTTCGTCGGCCAGCAGCTCGCCGATTCGGATACATTCTTCCCACGTATTGGCTTCGTTGTTCGACTCGCGACGGTTATCAGCCGTGACCATTCCTCCTTGGGCACTGTTCATAAACAAGGCTATTCCGCCCACTTTTGATTCGATACGATCGTACAACGGCCCGCACATATCGGGACTCATAATTCCTCTTCCTGACCCAATGATTTCGGGGTGGATGGCGTAGTTGACCAACGTCGCAATCGTTTTACCTTGTTTATTGGTCGCCTGAATCACGCCACAACGCGGGTCGTATAGCTGCGGAGCGTAATAATTGTACGCAATTTGGCCTTTGGCTTCCCCCACCGCGATTTTCAGCGTAGCAGGCTCCAATTTTGTGACCGCTTCATTGACGGCATCGGCGATTTTTTTGACACAATCGTCCAAGTACTTCAAATCCGCCGACGATTTGCCCGTCTGGTCAGGAAATGCGTACGCATCGGGGCCACTGTGGGTGTGGGTGCAACCAATTAAGACATTTTCGGGAGGAATGCCTTTGATTAATGCCCGCGATTTGTTGCCCAACACCGACGACCAGCCAAGGTTATCGACGCCCACGATTGCCACTCGCGTTCCGCCTTTTTCGAGTACCATCACGCGGGCAAATAAATCACCTTTTTTCTCCGTGGTGGGTTTTGGAATACCAATACCGCCTGAAGCAGGTAGCAATGGGTTTGGGGTAATAAGGCGCAAGGTCGCCGCTACTTTAAGCTCTTGTGCAATAGTATTGTAACTAATCAAGAACAGAAATAACCAGCTCCATTTTTTTATTTTCAAAGTGTTCATAATTGCAAAAAGGGTAAAAAAAGGTGGAGTTTTCTCCACCTTTTTTGCACAACTAACCCAAAAATTACCAAGGTTTTCCTGTTCCCTGAATCACCCAAGGTTTTGACCAAGGACTATTTTTGCCATCAACAGTTGAGTAGGGTGTTGTTTCCAACTTACTCATGGCCGACTCGGTATTTGTCTTATTGAGATTGCGCTCGTCGAGCATATAATAAAACCGAACGGGTAATACACTACGCTTGGCCTGAGGGCCTGTTTTTAATTCGGGGAAGCCAGTACGGCGATAATCAAACCATGCTTCCTGAGCGGCTGTCCAGCTCGAATCCATTTTTGTTCGATGATTTGTTTGAGCGTACCGTCGTATTTGGCATCTGCCCCAGCAATATACGTGGCATAGCCGCTACCTACACCCCAGGTGTCTAATGATGCTTTCACACCTGCTTCGTAGTGGGTTTTAGCATCGCCCACCGCCCAACCTTTCAATGCGGCTTCGGCCAAGATAAAACGTACTTCGGCCGCCGACATCAGACGTGACTTCAGCAAAGGCCCTTTGGCTTGCTTGTAAATATCGCTCAACCAAGATACATGTGGGTTGTTGGCGGCTTGTTCGGCTGTTGGGCTAAGGTTGTAAGTAGGTCCACCTAACATGGCTGTAGGTAACCCCACATATTCATTGGTATTGTATTCTTTGCCAGCTACTTTATCAGGTGAAAGGTATCGCTTTGTACCTTCTATTTTGTCAGTTCCTTTGGGCAAGGTTGGATCAACTACAATTTGAATTTTTACTTTGTTGGCCCAAACGCCCAAACGAGGGTCTTTCAAAGCCAACAACTTATCTACTAAGGTAGCGGCCATTTTGATACGGCGATAATTGCTTTCGCTAGCATCATAGATAGCATTGGCTGGCCATGAGTCATCGTTGCTGTTGCCTGCAAAAGGCATAGCGGCATCGTCAGCAATGGCCGTGATAATAGGATATTGGGTGGCATTACCCACAATTTTCTCAATACCAGCTTTGGCTACATCGGGTTTTTTGCTCGAAATACGCATATAGTAACGCAACGCCAGTGAATTGGCCAATTTGCGCCATTTGGCAGGCGCTCCTTGATAATAAAGGTCGGCGGTTCCTACGGTGATGGGATAGTCCGTCGCATTTTTTGAAAGTAAGGTATTGGCTTTTTCCAAATCGGCTAAAATACCTGTATAGATAGATTCTTGTGTGTCGTAGGCAGGGAAAGTATTGGTGGCTCCACCTACAGCTCCTTTGAGGGCGGCTGTATAAGGAGCATCGCCCCATAGGTCAGTGATGAGACCAAACATCATAGATTTCATGACCAGTGCAATACCTTGATGTAATTCGGAATTGACAGCTACCCCACGATCATACACATATTGGTTGTTGCGCAGGATGTCATAATAACCCGCCCAACTTTGGCTACCGCCCCAGTCGTAATCGTTGTGCCCTCCACTCCACCCATCTTTTTGGGTATGTTGCATCACACCCGCGATATCTTGGTAGCCCAAGTTAACAAATGCCTTACCTGCTTCAGTTAGTACGGTCGAAATCACCAAATTCGGATTGGCATTGTCAGGATTGACGCCATTAGGGTTGACGTTGAGTTCGGTTAAGTCCTTGCAAGAAAACACTGTACAAGAAAACAAAACCACAAGGCATGTTAATTTAAGTGCGTTGATTTTCATTGCTTTATCTGTTTATGTTTTCTTAAAATGTTAAACCTAATTTAAAACCTACAGGAATGACCCAAGGATTGACGTTGTAGCGTTCGATACCTTGTTTGAATTGGCTACCACCGCCTTGTACGCCTGATTCCAACTGAAAGGCTGTTTCGGGGTCGAGGTTGATTTTAGCGGCAGTCCAAAGCATAATGTTGCGGCTATACACCGAGAAGTTGGCACTCTGTACGCCTACTTTTTTCAACCAGTTTTGGGGTAAGTCGTATCCGAGTGAGACCTCCCTCATTTTGAGATAAGAAGCGTCATACAAGAACGCACGCGTAAACGACCAGGCTGTACTTCCTGCAAAAGGCAGAATCAATGTACCAGGGTTGCCTAAGTTTTCTTTAAAACCAGTTGGATTGCCATTGGCATCGTAGCCCGTAGCTATTACACCTGGAATAAACACACCACCGTGGGGTAACGTATAAGGCCCATATTTAAAAGGATAACCGCCATAGTCAGGGGTAGGCCCTCCCACCAACGGAAAATTATTGCCATTGATAAGCACCATTTGGTCTTGATTAGCCACCAAATAATCGCGCAAAGCTTGGCCTGTCAAGCCGTTGGGATTGATAAGCTTGTCGAGGAAAAGCTGTGATTGGCCGTTTTCTTCGCCATAGCGGTACGTTTGTGAGACAAAGTCTCCCCCATTTCGCCAATCAAACGACATGCTGAGGGTGAACCCTTTATAAGAAAGAGATGTCTGCAATCCCATAATGAATTTAGGATTGAAGTTCCCGATTTTGTTTTTGGTGTTGATGGCATCAATTGACTGCCACTTGCCCGTTTGGTCCAAAATAGGATAGCCATAGTAAGGAGATTCTTTATTTTCGACTGTCACCACTTTGGCATCATAAATATCACCGATTTCGTCGCCTTTATATGTCCAAGCACCGCCTTTGGCATCAGTCCATAAGGTATAATACGGCAAATCATCTGATAGCTCTTTGATGGTAGTGCGGTTACGAGTCCAGTTAGCGTTCACATCCCAGCGCCAGCCATTTTTGTCAATCGGAGTGCCTCCCAGCATCAACTCAAATCCTTTGCTAACCAGTAAACCCGCATTGATGTTTTTCAAGGAATAGCCCGACGAAGGGGGCAATTTCGTACTCAAGATTTGGTTGCGGTTTTCCACAACGTAGTAAGTACCCGAGAAACGCAAGCGATTCTTAAAGAGATTGAGGTCAACACCGCTTTCATACGAAGTTACGATTTCGGGTTTGAGGTCTGGAATCAATAGCGTACCAGGAGTAGAGAGGCGAGGTACGCCATCCCACGTACCTGCATTGCCCAGCGTACCCAACAATTGATACGGATTGGCGTCGTTACCCACTTGTGCAAAGCCCGTTCTAAGTTTTAATAAGCTGATTTGGTTGCTTAATGGCAACATTTCGTTGACCAGTAAACTTAGCGAAGCTGAAGGATAAAAATAGGAACGATTGGAAGCTGGAAGTGTGCTAGACCAGTCGTTGCGGGCAGTTACGTCCAAGAAAATCATGTCTTTATAACCCAAGTTTGCCAAGCCATATACGCTATAAATGGCTCTTTGAAACCAACTGCTGTTATAATCTAAGTTGGCAGGAGCAATATTTTGGATAGTATATACGCCTGGTACAATCAAGCCTGTACCATTTTTGCTGGCGTTGGTCACATTAGACCCTTTCTGATAGCGAGCGTTTCCTCCAGCCGATACCGACAAGCTAAAATTTTTCAGGTCTTTTTTGTAAGTGGCCAAAAAATCAGCGTTGCTTTCAAAGTTGGAGATATTAATGAGTCCATAAGCACCACGTGGGTCGTTGGTGTAGCTATTGGCAATTTTCATTTCTCGACGCTCGGTATAAGTATCCAACGCATAGCGCCCCATCAGACTAAATTCAGGCGTAATTTGCCAATCGGCACGGATGTTTCCAAAAGCACGGTCACGCACAAAGCCGTTGTTGACTTCATACGCCAAGAAGTAAGGGTTGTTCCAAATACCTTTAAATTGAGAGCGTTGTTGTAATCCTTCTTGACCAGGCAACCAATAGTTTTCTAACGCTTGAATATCGGTATGTGGCGAAACAGCATACGCCCACTGAAGCGGATTAGCACCGCGGTTGCCCGCAGGGCGATTATTAGAATTTGAACGGCTCAAATCCAAATTACTACTAATTCTCAATTTCTCACTGACTTTTACCGACGTGTTGAGGTTGAAGGTATTTCGGAACAAATCCGAATTGGGGACAATACCTCTATTTTGCATGTTGGAGTATGACAACCGATAGCTAAAATAATCGTTGCTGTTGGCAACCGAAATACCATTGGTAGTAGTAATACCCGTTTGTACAAAGTTTTTTACGTTATCAGGATGCGAAACCAACGGCATTTTCATAGGCTTGCCATCAGCACCAAGTGGACTGTTCCATTGAACTTCTTCGTAGCCTTTGTCTAAAGCTGCTCCGTAATTAGCTCCCACGTTTTCTTGAATTAATGCACCAAACGGATTAGTGAGTGGGTTTCCACTTACTGATGGTGGAATAGCCGAGTACTGCCCTGTACCAAATTGAGTTTGCCACTTCAAGTACTTAAAAGGCTTATCGAAAACCGTATTGGAAGTGATAGATATCGTCATTTTTTTGGCTTTAGAGCCATTTTTTGTCGTAATAATCACCACACCATTACCCGCACGTGAGCCGTATAATGCCGCTGCACTGGGACCTTTTAGAATCGACACACTTTCTATATCATCAGGGTTAAGATTTGAAATCGAATTCCCAAAGTCAGCGCGATTGTCGTTACCTACTTGGCTGATGTTATTGAGGGTATTGGCGAGAGGTACACCATCTACGACAAATAGCGGCTGATTATCGCTATTGAGGGATGTTGCTCCGCGAATGACCATACTTACCGACGACCCTGTACCGCCTGTAGAGCTGATAGTTACCCCAGCTACTTTACCAGCCATGGCATTTAAGACGTTTTCTTGAGCTACGCGGTTGAGTTCTTTGCCATCTACTTTGCCCACCGAATACCCCAACGATTTTTCTTCACGTTTGATACCCAACGCCGTCACCACTACCTCTTTGAGATTCTCGGCACCAGGCAGCATGGTTACGTCCACCACACTACGACTGCCTACGGGTACTTCAAGCGCATCATAGCCTACAAAAGAAAAAACCAACGTAGGATTCGCACCGCTTACTTCGATGCTATAATTACCCGAAGCATTGGTACTTGTACCTTTTTGGGTACCTTTCAAGATGATATTGACCCCAGGCATAGTAGTACCATCTTCCTGCGAGGTCACTTTACCAGTTACAGTTCGGGTCTGTGTCCATGCGGTCGAAACGCACAATCCCAACAGCACCCCAAAAACCCACAAGTGTCTAAGCACTCGTTGTAGTGTAGAGTTGTTATTCATGGTTTTATTTGGTTAAGTAGTTTATAGCATTGGTACTTGGTACACGGCAAAACAGGCTATTGGTTTTCTAAAATATTTTTTGAAGCCACAAAAAAAGGGCGGATATAACCCGCCCTTTTGTCTGTTCAACTAACCCAAAAAATTACCAAGGTTTGTTTGTTCCTTGCACTATCCAAGGCTTCGACCATTGGCTATTTTTTCCTCTTAAACCTGAATGTTTTGTTGTTTCAAGTTTATTGATAGCAGCATCGGCATTTGTACGATTGAAATTGACTTCATTGTCGCCATAATTGAAACGAACAGGCAATACAGGCTCAGCAGAAGCGGGCCCAGCTTTTAAAGCAGGTAAGCCTGTTCTACGATAATCGAACCAAGCTTCAGTAGCAGCAGTCCAGCTTGCAATCCATTTCTGTTCCATGATGCGCTCCAATGTATTGTTATACGCTACGGCTGGTTTAGCAATGTATGCATCATATTGTGAGCCTACTCCCCAAGTTTCAAGTGAGTTTTTAACACCTGCATTGTAGTGTGTTGCAGCAGTTCCTACGGCCCACCCTTTTTGAGCGGCCTCGGCCAAAATAAAGGATGTCTCAGCCGACGAAGCCAAACGGGCTCTCAACAATCCTCCACTACTTCCTCGGTAAACTTCGGCCAACTGAGATACGTGCTGGTTTTGTACCACTTGACCTGGCGTAGGGTTGTTGTTGTAATAGTCGGGTTGTCTCAATCCTGCTGGTACACCCACATACTCGTTGGTATCCAAAGCACCTTTGTACAATTTGGGGTTATAGTGACGCGTATATTTCGCTCCTTTTTTTACTTCTGCCAATAATACCACATCAGTCAGATAGCTCACCCCTTGTTGAATCACACCATCTTTACGGATAAATTTATCTACGTCCGTTGCGAGTGTTTCGTCAGCCACCCATCGCACGTGTACGGGAGATAACCATACTTTTAAGCGAGGGTCATTATTAGTCAACAAGGCATCTACCAAAGCTTGTGCAGGTTTTTTTCTTCTAAAATTTGATTGCTCTAAATCGAAAGCAGTTGCCCCAGGCCATGAATTTCCAGCTGTGGCTCCGATATAGCTCATTGTTGCATCCTCACTTGGGGTTTTGATATAAACACCCGACGAATAAATTGCTTCGATACCAGCTTTTGCTTCGGCAGGCATTTTCTCAGAGACACGCATATAATAGCGTAGCAGCAGAGTGTTGGCAAATTTCTGCCATGCCGTAGGATTACCCGCGTAAAAAATATCGTATCCAGCGGTATATCCAGTAGCGTCTTTGGTGGCGAAAAGGGCCGAAGCTGCTTTCAAATCAGCAATAATTCCTTTGTAAATCACTTCCTGGCTATCAAAACTAGGGGCTAAAAACTCATTAGAAATATCTCCTTTTACGGCAGCGGTATAAGGGGCATCTCCCCACAAATCAGTGATTACACCAAAAATAAACGAACGCATCGTGAGGGCTACCCCTTGGTGAAATTTGTAGTTAAGTTCTACCGAACGTTTGTACATAAACTCGTTGTTACGAAGTATGTTGTACCAACCGCTCCAGTCTTGAGGTCCCCAATCATAGTGGTTGACACCACTAAACCAACCATCATGCTGGATATGCTGTGCTACCCCTGCTACGTCTCCGTAGCCAAGTTCCAAATAACTTCTAGCGGCATTGTTCATTACCTCTGGCATTACTAAGTTGGGATTGGCCGTAGCAGGGTCTATCCCGTTGGGATTTTGGTTTATTTCCGATAGGCGGTCGTCACAGGACGACGCGATTAATATCGCAAGAACCAGTACTGATTTTGATATGAGCTTTAACATGTTGATCGTAATGATTTTAATGTTAGTGTATTACAAGTTGAAATTCAATTTAAAACCGATAGGCATAGTCCAAGGCATTACATTTTGGAGTTCGATACCTTGACGGAAGCGTCCACCATCTGCTTGGAAGGCTCTCTCAGGATCAATACCAATTTTGGCAGCGTTCCAGAGCATTAAGTTTCTGGTAAATACCGAAATACTGGCATTACGGAATCCACCAATATTAGGAATATTGTAAGTCAAAGAAAGTTCTCTCATTTTGAGGAATGACGCATCAAAGGTGATTTGCTTATTAAAACTCCAAGGGTACGTATCAGTAATTGGATAAATGTTAGTACCTGCTCCACCCAAATGCTCCTTGTAAGTACCATCGGCCTGTAAAATCACCCCAGGAATAAATGCGCCATCACCGTCAGCCCCTAAACCTCCTGTTGCTTTGGTATGTCCACCTACGCGAGGGAAGTTGCCATTTTGAGGGATAATATATTTTTCAGGGTCTGACTTTAAGAGTGCAATCAATTCTGCCTCCGAGTACAATCCACCCGCAATCAAGTTATCTATTTGGCGCTGTGATTTCCAATCAGATTCTCCGTAGCGATAAGTGTACGATTGGAATTCACCACCAATTCTTGCATCAAAGCTTGCTGCTAAAGAAAAGCGTTTGTAAGAAAGGGTCGCCTGCATACCTACAATAACACGTGGGTTGAAATTACCTACTTTTTCACGGGCGTTACGGTCGTTTACAGCAATCCACTCTCCGTTTTTATCAAGAATTGGCCAACGATAGTAAGGAGAAGCAGGGTCTTGAACAGTAGCATAGCCACGGCTGTAGATATTGCCAATTTCCTCCCCTACAAAAGTAAATGCACCCCCGTTGTTGTCATCCCATAATTGGTAGAAATCCATTCCTGGTGTCAATTCTTTGATGATAGTACGGTTGCGAGTAAAATTCATGTTAAGATCAAGATTCCAACCATTTTTGTCGCGGATAGGACTACCTCCCAAGTTGATTTCCCAGCCTTTACTTGCCAACAAACCTGCATTGATAAGCTTACTTGCAAAGCCAGATGATGATGGTGTGGTAATTCCCAAAATCTGATTTTTGTTTTCTACATAGTAGTAAGTACCTTCAAAACGGAGACGATTCTCGAAGAAACCTAAGTCAACTCCAAACTCGGTAGAAGTCGCTATTTCTGGTTTTAATTGAGCATTCAACAACGTACCTGGTACACCCGTTGTAATCAAGCTCCCCCAAGTTCCTGTACTCAGTGTAGGCATTAATTGATAAGGATTGGCGTCGTTACCTACTTGTGCCCAGCCAGCTCTGAATTTAAGCAGTGATACTGATTTTGGTAAATTGAAGGTATAATTGGCCAACCAGCTTAAAGAAGCCGAAGGATAGAAATAAGAACGGTTTTCGGCAGGTAAAGTACTCGACCAGTCATTACGAGCTGTCAAATCCAAATAAACCATGTTTTTGTAACCTAACGATGCCATTCCATATAAACTATAAATGGCTTTCTTATTGCTGCTATTGCTTACTTGTAATGAAGCAAGTGGGATATTTGATACTCGGTATAAGCCTGGTACAGTCAAAATACTCCCTCCCATGTAGTCATCTTTATAATTTTGAACCATGTAGTTACCTCCACCCGACACACTCAAATCAAATGCATTTATTTTCTTTTTGTAAGTCAATAAGAAGTCGGTGTTGGTTTCTTTACGACCAATTCCCTGCAAATAATAGCCACCATTTCTAACGCGGCTATAACTCCAAGGAATTTTGGTTTCGCGGTCTTCCACAAACATATCATGCGATATGCGAGCAAAAGCGGTCAATTCGGGTGTGATTTCATAATCTAACTTCATATTTCCGTAGATACGGTCACGGTTGAATCCGTTGTTGATACCATAAGCCAAAAAATAGGGATTGTCGCCGTTGGTGGGTGAGAGTTGTTTGATTTGTTCATTACCTGGAACCCAATAGTTTTTCAACTCTCTGATGTCAACGTTAGACCACTGATAAGCCGCTTCGATAGGGTTAGCACCACGGTTGGCAGTTGAAGGCCGATTGTCTGACTCCGAACGTACAAAATTAAGGTTACTATTCAGTTTGAGTTTTTGACTGATTTCGTACGTACCTGTCGCTGAAATAGAGTGACGCTTTAAGTCAGAATTTGGAATCAAACCCTGATTTCCCATATAATTATAAGAAATACGGTAAGTCGTTTTGTCGTTAGAACCCGAAATAGCGATGTTATTGGTAGTAGTAATTCCTGTTTGCAAGAAATTCTTCACGTTGTCTTTATAGGACTTTAATTCAGTAGGAATTTTATTCCCACTTGCGTCAACAGGACTATTCCATTGCACTGCTGTAATTCCTTTGTCCAACTCAGGGCCACCCCAATACGCCGAAGTTTGGTCCAAACGAGCATTCCGATCACCATTAGCATATTTGTAGTGAAGGTCAAGAAAACGATAGGGAGTCTCAAAGACATTACTGGTAGAAAAAGACACTCCAAGCCCTTTGCCTTTTTTCCCTGATTTGGTGGTAATCAAAATGACTCCATTACCAGCACGCGAACCGTAAAGGGCGGCCGCACTTGGGCCTTTTAAGACCGAAATACTCTCAACATCATCAGGATTGATGT
>JBDHXS010000174.1:0-10788 GCA_039810845.1 Runella sp.
AAACGGCCAATCGGGTTCATGCGCAGTTAAGTCAGCGATTAGAGGGACAAAGTTCGATTTTTGTCAAGGAAGGGTACGATTGGGTGAGAGTTCAACTTAATGAAGTACAGTACATTCAATCGGACTCCAATTTACTGTTTATTTATGAGTCACAGCGCAGGGTCATTACACGCATGACCATGACCGAAATTTTGCGTTTGCTTCC
The DNA here is from genome assembly GCA_039810845.1 of Runella sp. Taxonomy (GTDB): domain Bacteria; phylum Bacteroidota; class Bacteroidia; order Cytophagales; family Spirosomataceae; genus Runella. Next base: position 206 of record JBDHXS010000174.1, read on the forward strand.
TGCTGAGCGATTTGTGAGGGTGCATAAATCGTACATTGTGGCTATCAATGCGATTCAGAAAATAGAACGACATCAGCTTGTTTTGCCCAAGGCAGATATTCCGATTGGAGAATTGTATCGGGAAACTTTGGAAAGGTTGTTGTTGAAGTAAAACTAAAAAGAGTTGTTTAGACTACTGAGTAGCTCTGATTCTAACAAAATTCTCATCAATTACAGAAAAAGCATTTTGAAATTGCTTCATGTGCTGTTGGAATGCTTCGCAAACAATTTTTATTTTTTCTGTGATTGGCATTGTGTCTTTGAGCCTAACTAAAACAATGCCCGAATGACTCATTTTATCCCTGAAAACTAAATCACCAAAGTCTTTATCTCTCGTCAATAGAATACTTTGATCATTTGAAGCAAATTTTAAAACTGTGCTATCTGGTACAGAAGGCATTAGTTCTGCAATGTAAAGTACTGTAAAGCCAGCCTCTCTTAGTCCAAAAACAAGACGAGCTTCTATTCCTTCATCAGCTACGATTTTCATGAAGCCAATTTATAAAACTTCATTTCGCGAACTGCCTCAGCGGCCAAACTCAGTGCTGCATGAATTGCCTCTCGGGTAAGTCTTGGGTAATCTAATAATAATTCATCTTCTGTTTGTCCTGCGGCTAATTTTTCTAAAACTAATTCAACAGGAATACGTGTACCTTTAATAACGAGTTTCCCAAGCATTACGTCAGGATTTGAATCTATATATTGCGAATAGTCCATAGAAATAAGTTTAAAGCAGGATTAAATTGAGATTATTTGCAGTGCTTTTACCGCTAACTTGCAAAGATTTTTTCCTTGACGGATAACACCGTCAAGGAAAAAATCCATTTTTCACTACACCAATTCCCCATATAAGGCTTCGCGTTGGGCTTTTACACGCGGGTCTGAAATGTACTCGTCGTAAGTCATCATTTTGTCAAGGATGCCGTTGGGAGTGATTTCGATGATGCGGTTAGCTACGGTTTGAATAAATTGGTGGTCGTGCGAGTAAAACATCATTGCACCTTTAAATTCAATCAAGCCATTGTTGAGGGCCGTAATAGACTCCAAGTCCAAGTGGTTGGTGGGGTCGTCGAGGGTCAAGAAATTTCCCGAGGTAAGCATCATTTTGGAGAGCATACAGCGTACTTTTTCGCCTCCCGAAAGCACACTTGCTTTTTTGAGTGATTCTTCGCCCGAAAACAACATTCGTCCCAAGAAACCACGGATAAAACTTTCGTCTTTTTCCTTTGAAAACTGACGCAACCAATCTACCAAGTTGTCGTCGGTTTTGAAATAACTATCGCTGTCTTTGGGAAAATAAGCATTAGTGATGGTGACACCCCATTTGAAGTCGCCTGCATCGGGTTTTACCTGCTCGTGTAAAATTTCAAATAAAGCTGTGATTGCCAAGGTATTGCGCCCAATAAACGCAATTTTATCTTCACGATTGACGCGGAAGGTCACGTCTTCAAACAACTTTGTGCCATCTTCAGCGGTTTTTGAGAGCCCTTCTATGGCCAATACTTGGTCGCCAATTTCGCGTTCGGGTTTGAAGTTGATGTACGGATACTTGCGCGACGAGGGCTTAATTTCGTCCACGTTGAGTTTATCCAACATTTTTTGGCGAGCCGTGGCTTGTTTTGATTTTGCCACGTTGGCACTAAAGCGACGAATAAACTCTTCCAACTCTTTGCGTTTCTCTTCCGATTTCTTGTTTTGGTCGGCACGCTGTTTCAATGCCAATTGGCTTGACTCGTACCAGAAGGTATAATTACCACCATACAATTGCACTTTGCTGTAGTCAATATCCACGATGTGCGTACACACTTGGTCGAGGAAGTGGCGGTCGTGGGATACTACAATAACGATGTTTTTGAAGTTGTTCAAGAAGTTTTCCAACCACATGACGGTTTCTACGTCCAAGTTGTTGGTAGGCTCATCGAGCAACAAAATGTCAGGGTTGCCAAAGAGCGTTTGGGCCAACAACACCCGTACCTTTTGGCTTGGGTCGAGGTCGGTCATTTGGGCGTAATGAAGGTCTTCTTTGATGCCCAAACCGCTCAACAGCGAGGCCGCTTCTGGTTCGGCTTCCCAACCATTCAATTCGGCAAATTCTGCCTCCAAATCGGCAGCTTTTTCGCCGTCTGCGTCACTAAAGTCTTCTTTGGCATAGATAGCGTCTTTTTCCAACATGATGTCATACAGGCGTTTATGGCCCATAATGACTGTTTGAAGTACTTGGTATTCGTCAAATTCAAACTGATTTTGTTTCAAAACGGCCATACGTTGTCCAGGTGTAATAGACACACTACCCGATTGCGGGTCAATTTCCCCCGACATTATTTTAAGAAGCGTGGATTTCCCTGCACCGTTTGCGCCGATTACGCCGTAACAGTTGCCAGGATTAAATCTAATATTTACATCGTCAAAAAGCACCCGTTTACCGTAGCGCAACGACACATTTGATACCGTTAACATGGAATGAATTGAAATTTTCTGTGAAAGATGCCGCAAAAATACGAAATTTTCGGGTGAAAGTTGGTACAAATTCAATGACAGTTTTGTAAGGCTTGTGGGTAGAAGATTGTTTAAAATGACGGGTTTGTCTATGTTTGTAGGAGAACAAACTTTATCAACTTGAACTATCCCAATATACAATCTATTTCTTCGCAAGAAGGGCTTGCATGGGCTTTACAACAAGACCAGAAAGACCCGTTAGGGGCATTTCGGCAGCAATTTTATCTTCCCGAACGCAATGGTGTGCCGTTGATTTATTTTTGCGGAAACTCCTTGGGGCTGCAACCCAAAACCGCCCGCGGAGCTATTGACCAAGAATTAATGACTTGGCAAAACCACGGAGTAGAAGGTTGGTTTGAGGGCGAGGCGTCGTGGCTAAGTTATCATCGCTATTGTCAACAGTCGTTGGGGAAAGTAGCGGGGGCATTGCCCGAGGAAGTGTGTCCGATGAATCACTTAACGGTCAACCTGCACCTCATGTGGGCGTCGTTTTATCAACCTACAGCGCAGCGCTACAAAGTACTTACCATTGCAGGGGATTTTCCTTCTGACCAATACGCCATTGAAACCCACCTGAAATTTCGGGGGCATGAACCTGCTGAGGCTCTTATCGAAGTAGCACCGCGGGCGGGAGAATACACCATTCGGACTCAAGACTTGCTGGAAGCCATAGAGCAACACGCCCACGAACTTGCCCTTGTCTGTATGAGTGGCCTTAACTATTACACAGGGCAGGTCTTTGACATGAAAGCTATTGCCGCCAAAGCGCATGATTTGGGAGTTAGGGTAGGTTTTGATTTAGCCCATGCCGTTGGCAACATTCCTTTGCATTTACACGATTGGGGTGTTGATTTTGCGGTATGGTGTTCGTACAAGTACCTTAATTCGGGTCCAGGGGGTGTTTCAGGGGTATTTGTTCACGAAAAACACCATACTTTAAACTTGGGGCGGTTGGCAGGGTGGTGGGGATACGATGAAGCCCGCCGTTTTGAAATGACCAAAGGATTTATACCCATGAACGGGGCCGCAGGGTGGCAGTTAAGTACGCCCAACATCATGGCATTGGCGGTACATCGGGCGTCGTTAGCTATTTTTGAAGCAGCAGGGATGGAGAACTTACGCCAAAAAAGTGAGGCATTGACGGGCTTTTTGGAGGCGATAATACATCAGATTAATCAAAAAGTAGGGGGAGAAAAGATAAAGATTATTACGCCTTCCGACGCTTCGCAACGCGGAAGTCAATTGTCGTTGTTGATTGAAGAAGGGGGAAAACAACTTTTTGATAAACTGGTTGAGAACGGCATCATTGGCGACTGGCGCGAGCCTAATTGTATTAGGCTCACGCCAGCACCGCTTTATAATACATTTGAGGACGTATGGAAGGTAGGGAGTGTGTTAAATGATGTTTGCTGATTTTATTTTAAATCAGCCAATTTACCTAAATCAATATCGTCCAATACTGACTTGATTTTGTCAATACTCACTCCATTTCCTCGGACATTCACAATGTAGCGATTGGCCACAATAACTGAAATTTCACCATCTTTTGAGTCTGTATTGTACTTTTCAAATGCTTTGTATCCTTGGTACTCAGTGGTTTTTTCATAACCATGTTCAGTTTCTTTGTCAATAGAGGCCATTGACCAAGCAGCCATGCCCATCAATGCCACACCCATACCAGCTACGTCAACAATTTCAACGTCTATATTTTGTCCATTATCATCGCGGTAGTCTGCTTTGGCTGTAGAAACGCCAAAACCCATCGCCGCGGTTTTTTCGCTGGATGCTTCCTTGCGCTTGAGCCCATCGGCGTCTTCGGGTAGTAGGGCTTTCAACAATTTGGGGTCAATGGTTTCTTTAGCGCCTTCTTTCGACATTTTTTCAGCTTCGCCAGCCATTTTTTGAAGTGCTTCTAAGCCAGTTTTAGGCTCCTCTTTGGCTTCTTCTTCTTCGGATTTGCTGGTGCAATTCCACATTACGACAGATAATGAAAGAAGCAGGGCAAGAAATTTCATCTTTTTCATGTGTATTTTCAGAGTTTATGAATAAAAAAGGGGAGCTTTTCGCTCCCCCGAAATTACGTTTTTTCTGTAATTACATTACTTTCCTCAATTAAAATTACTTTTCGGCTATGAGTTTACAGTGGTAGAATCAATCCGATTGGCTTCCTCAGCCAGCTTGTCGGTAAAAATGAGTTGCTTTTTGTCTTTATTCTTGAAGGCATACGCTAAGAAAACAATTCCTAAAATGATAGCTGGAACACTCAAAATCTGTCCCATATTAAACGGTAATTCGTTTTCAAAAGCCACTTGGTTTTCTTTGAAAAACTCAATCACAAAGCGTAAACCAAATACCCAAATCAGGAAAATACCAAGCAGCAAGCCTTGCGGGGTTTGAGTTTTACGTTTATTCCACATCCAAAACAGCAGCAAGCATAAAATCACACAGGCAATGGCTTCATATAACTGTGCTGGGTGGCGAGGATACTGTGTAAACTCGAAGTTGCGTGTAAAAACAAATGCCCAAGGTACATCCGTTACTTTACCCACAATTTCGGAATTCATGAGATTTCCCATGCGGATAAAGCATCCTGCCAGTGCTACTACAATTACAATACGATCTACAACCCATAAAAAATTCATTTTCTTGGCCCGGGCATAGAAATACAACCCTAATAAAATTCCGATAGTAGCTCCATGACTGGCCAAACCTGCAAATGGCGGCGTAATGACTTGAAGTGGGTTTTTGAATAATACTTCTGGTTCGTAAAATAGAAAGTGACCAAGTCGGGCCCCTACCACCGTCGTGATGACCATGGTGAGCAACAGCGAGTCAAGAAGTGTCTCTTTGAGGCCTTCTTTACGAAATATGTGGGCCATAATGCGCTGACCCACCAAAAAACCAGAGGCGAACAGCAACCCGTACCAACGAATCGAAAAACTACCGATACTAAAAATTTCGGGATTAACATCCCAAATAATGTAGCCAAACATAAGTGACTGATTTTGAATGAAGGTATCAATGATACTAAAACCTTCGCAAAAATCAAGAAAGATTATTAGAAGTACATAATTGTTGGGAGTTAAAAGTTAAAACTTAATTGTAATCTATTGATAGTCAGTCTGTAATTAAGTTTTAATAATCTGTTGTAATCTTAGATTTTATACTAAAATTCCCATTTCCCTTTTTGATAAAAGTCAATAATTTGGCGTTGGAGGGCATATTCATAGCGCGAGCGGATGGAGTTGGCTTCGGCGCGAGCCAGATTGGCTTTGGCAAGTGTATATTCAAAGATATTCGCTGTACCAGCAGCAAGGCGACTTTCGGCAGCACTGAAGTTAGCTCGTAGCGATTCTACTTGACTCTGAGCAGCGGCGTAGCGATCGCTTGTGGCAGCAAGTTGCTGCACTCCTTGCTCAATGGCTTGACGTAGTTGTTGCTTGACAAGATTGAGGTTGTTTTCAGCCAATTGTTGTTGTGCTGTGGCTACGGCCACACGTGGACGTATCTGCCAACGACCCATAATGGGAACATTCAATCCTAAACTTAAAGAGCCATTACGGGTAGCGTCTAATTGTTTAAAGTAACTACGTTCTGCATTGGAAGAAGCATAAAAAGCACCAAAATTGCCTGAAAGATTCAAAGAAGGAATATTGTTGGCTTTAATAGCCTTAATTTGATTGCTAAAGCTACTCAAACGAAGTTCTCCACTTTTGATTTCGGGAAACATTTTTACGGCGTCTTCATAAATTGTTTCGGCAGAGGGAGTCATTGCCAAGGTCGTAGCAGCGTCACCAATGGGAGCAAATACAATACTTCCATCGGGTTGAAGATTCATCAGTTGAAAAAGACTCAATTTAGCCAATTGCTCATTGTTACGGGCGGTTACTTCATCAAACTTGTCGTTGGCCAATTGTGCTTTCATTTCATACAAAGTATTTTGCCCTACTGTCCCTGCTGCTACTTGTTTTTCAACCCGTTCCACTTGCTGTTGTGATGACGCTACTTGCTCTTGGGCAGCATTGTACAACGCTTTTGTGGCTAAGACTTGAACATAGGCTTGGAACAAACGGATAATCTGCTGGTTGAGTACTGCTTCCTGATTTTTTAGGGCGGCATCGCGCAGTGCTATTCCTTGCTGTACTTGGTGCTGGATTTGGAAACCTTGGAATAAGGGTACTTGAAAGCCAACCCCTACATAATTAGTATTATAGACTTCGTCAATGTAAGCATTGGTGAATCGGTCGATACTACGGCCGAAATTGAGATTTTGGCCCGCATTAAAGCCTATTTGAGGGAGTTGTTGCGATTTGGTTTGTTGCAATTGTGCAGCAGTACCTTGGGCTTGTAATTGACTTTCTCTGTAAAGAAGGTTATTCTTGATTAACAAATCAACGCACTCTCTCAACGATAATGTTTTTTGGGCATTTGCTGAAAGTGTAAAAAGTAAAGTACAAAATGCTGGAAGAACTATTTTTAATGCTTTCATTGAAATTAAAATAAGCGGTAAACCGTAAACTTCAAACTGATGGATTCTAACTTACCCATCCATCCTTGAGTCGGATGGTTCGGTTACCATATGCTGCATTTGCCTCAGAGTGTGTTACTTGCACAATCGAGACACCATCTTTTTGGTTAAGCTCTTTAAACAACTCCATGATTTGTTGGGCTTGCTCGGAGTGCAGATTACCGGTAGGTTCGTCGGCAAAGATGATTTTGGGTTCATGAACAATGGCGCGTGCTACACCCACTACCTGCTGTTGCCCGCCTGATAACTGACTGGGGAACAAATCCTTTTTAGCCACCATATTAAATCGGTCTAACAACTCTGCTACTCTACTTTTTCGTTCCGACGATGATATACCTTTATATAATAAAGGCGTTTCAATGTTTTCGTAAACGGTTAATTCATCAATGAGGTGATAGGCTTGAAAGACAAAGCCAATGCGGTGGCGGTGAAGTTCTGTGCGTTTCTTTTCGCTAAGTTTAGATACTTTTTCATCTAAAAATAGATACTCACCTTCCGAAGGCTCTTCCAATAATCCCAAGATGTGTAATAAGGTAGATTTGCCAGAGCCAGATGGACCCATGATAGAAACAAATTCTCCTTCTTGTATATCTAAATTAATATTGCGCAATACATACGTTTTTCCAAAACCTGCGGGATAGTATTTGGAAATGCCTTTTAATTGAATCATGAACCTTGCTGCTAAATGATTTTAAGAATGATGGTTTGTAGTTTGCACGAGTTGTGCCAATTTGCTATTTGTTTGATTATCAGCTTTAAACTTTAGTTTACGTCACAAAAAACGTCCGAAAACGGACAATATTTGTACGGCTTCGGACGAGAAAAAAAGTGTTCAAAAAAGCTACTTAGCATACGCTACTGCGCGCATTTCACGAATCACAGTTACTTTGATTTGGCCAGGGTATTGCATATCCTTCTCAATTTTCTGTGAAATATCAAACGATAGTTTTCCTGCGGTCTCGTCGTTTACGGTATCAGAATTAACAATAACGCGCAATTCACGACCTGCCTGAATAGCGTAACATTTGTCCACCCCAGGGAAATTGGTGGCCAGTGCTTCCAAGTCTTTTAAACGTTGGATGTAAGACTCCATCATTTCGCGGCGTGCACCAGGTCGCGAACCCGAAATGGCATCGCACACTTGAATAATGGGCGACATCATACTGGTCATTTCGATTTCGTCGTGGTGAGCTCCAATGGCATTACAAACCTCAGGGTTTTCTTTGTATTTCTTAGCCAATTCCATCCCCAAAATGGCATGTGGAAGTTCTGATTCTTCGGGCCATACTTTCCCAATATCGTGTAAAAGACCAGCACGTTTTGCCAATTTAGCATTGAGTCCCAGTTCGGCAGCCATGGTAGCACAAAGACGGGCTACTTCGCGAGAGTGTTGGAGTAGGTTTTGACCATAAGAAGAACGGAAACGCATCCGTCCAATCATCTTCACAAGTTCAGGATGCAAACCGTGTACCCCTAATTCTATCACGGTGCGCTCACCTATTTCTACAATTTCGTCGTCTATGTTTTTCTTGGTTTTAGAGACAACTTCTTCAATACGAGCTGGGTGAATACGCCCATCTTGCACGAGGCGGTGTAGCGACAACCGGGCGATTTCACGACGTACGGGATCAAAGCCCGAAATTACGATGGCTTCTGGGGTATCGTCTACGATGATTTCGCAACCCGTAGCGGCTTCTAGTGCGCGGATGTTCCGCCCTTCACGACCGATAATTTTTCCTTTGACATCGTCACTTTCAATGTTGAAAACAGACACGGTGTTTTCGATAGCGTGTTCAGATGCTGTGCGCTGAATCGTCTCAATAACAATTTTCTTGGCCTCTTTGGTAGCGGTGAGTTTGGCCTCATCAATGGTATTTTTAATGAACGCAGACGCTTGTGTTTGGGCATCTGCCTGGATCACTTCTATGAGTTGAAGCTTGGCTTGCTCGGCAGTAAGATTAGCGATTCTTTCCAACTGCTCCACTTGCGATTTGTGCATTTTTTCAGCCTCTTCTCGACGTTTGTTCGCTATTTCAGTTTGCTGTTCAAGGGTCTTTTTTTGTGTCTCCAACTCATTTTCTCGACGTTTATTTTGCTCCGTCATCTGATTGAGTTGCTGCTCACGTTGCTTGATTTTCTGCTCATTTTGGATGATGATTTGTTTCTTTTTGTTGGAATCATCTTCAAATTCTGACTTGAGCTTCAGGTACTTCTCTTTGGCTTCGAGAATACGGTCTTTCTTAATGTTTTCTGCAGTAATCTCGGCATTTTTTACAATGTCAGCGGCGCGTTGTTGGGCATCCTCTTCGGCTTTTTTATTCGCTTTTTTTAAGGCAAAATACATAATAGCTGCTCCAACGGCTGCCGAAACAGCGGCATCGAGCAAAAGTATTATATCCATTTGTGTGCTGTGTGTTTGTTGGTTGAACATATCCCCAACGCAGCGCCGAATAGAGAGACTGAAATTGGCTGGTACGACTATGGGCAAGTCAAATGGCTTAATTTTGACTCGACTGACTGAAGTGGTTTTGGATAGTGTCTAAATTTTTGAAGACTTCATTTTTTATTATCTTCAAATCATGGTCTCCTTTTAGTCTTGCTACCATTGCATCTAAGCAAACCATAGACAGTATTTCTTCTTTATTAACTTCGCCTTTTTTTTTCTTCATTCGATATTCAATCTGTTCTGTTACCAGCTTAGCAGCCTTACGTATCAATTCCTCTTCCTCTTCCGAATTGCTTCGCAATTGGTAAGATTTATCACCTATTTTTATATTGATAGGAGGTCTTGATTGCTTAGGTTCCATTGGTAAAGTCAGATTGTTCGTAACAATGCTATCGTTTCATCAATGTATCGAATGTAATCGTCCAATTTGGTGTTCAGTTCCGTAATCGCGTTGGCGTTTTTCGGGTTTTTTACAATTATAGACAATTGTTTGAAATTATTTAACTTTTCCCGCAAAGAAACTTCTTTTTCGCGCAATTGCTTGTTTTCATTTTTTAAAACTTTGACTTCCTGTCGGTCGTATTTCAGCTCGGCACTTTGCTGATTATATTGATTTTGCAGCAATTCAAATTGGGTTTTTAGTTCGTTATGAGCCGCTTTTTCGTAAGAAAGCGATGCTTGTAAAGTGATGACACGCTGTTCAATCTGTTGAAACTGATTGTTAAGCCTTTCTAAAACGTCACTATCCCCAAAAGTTATAAGTTTCATGCCTAATTAAAAAATTACAGGTTACAGTAGGCAGGTTTATTTCTATTTTCTAATAACAGCTCCCAACTCTTTCTCAAAAGCCATCATAAGCTTTTGCATCGTTTTTTCAATCACCTTGTCGGTGAGTGTCTGTTCGGTGTCTTGAAGGGTGAAGCTCACTGAGTACGATTTCTTATCCGCCCCGATGTTTTCACCTTCGTACACGTCAAAAACGTTCACATTCGTCAACAAATTGCGTTCGTATTTTTGAGCCAACTGACGAATTTGTTCAAAACTCACCGTTTTGTCCAACACCAGCGACAAATC
>JBDHXS010000175.1:0-10770 GCA_039810845.1 Runella sp.
TCAGGGGGGCGGTCTTGTGTTTGCATATCTGAATGGTTTAAATACACTGTAAAAAAGGTAAATAATTACGATATTTCAATGTATTGATACTATTAAATAGGTAAAATAATACTATTAAAATTGTAATTATTTAATAGTCAACTTGTTAATTAATACCATTAAATTTGCAAAATGAATTTATCAGCGAACATAAAGGCAATTAGAGAAGCAAAGCGAGTAAAGCAGTTAGAAATAGCAACTGCCTTAGATATAGACCCGTCCAATTATGCCAAGTTAGAAAAGAGGGGAAATAAGCTAACGCTTGAGCAACTGGAAAAGATAGCAGGGGCATTAGATGTTTCAGTTATGGAACTGATAACCGGCGAACCGCAAACGGTACAGAATGACGAACGAGTAAAGGAGTTAGAACTACTTGTAAATCATTGGAAAGAATTAGCCGAAACGAGAAATGAACTACTCAAGATAAAGGAAGAGCATTTGGAGGGGTATAAAGATTTTCTTTTGGATGAACTAAGCGAAATAATTTTTCTTTGGATTCAGGATAACGGAGATAGATACGGATTAGACCCATTAGATAAATGGTTATTACCCTTAGAAGAATCTATATTGAAAATTCAGCCCGAACAACGGAAGCAAATTTACAGAGAATCAATCATTTATCGTAATAAGTTATTGGATTATGCAATCAGAGAAGGTTTATTAGGCGAAGTAGGAAAAGCTTTTAAGGCAGCGCAAAATGAGTTTATGAACCAATTGCTTCAAAGCTACAATAAATTGGAAGAAAAGCTTTCGGCCAAACCCAAAGAATAGCTTACAAATCCATTCACTTTTAAAAAGTCTGCTTACACATTCAAGTATCTGATTATCAATATCTTATGTTAATTGTATAAAGTTTATGTATCAATATTTGCTAACATATCCGCTAACAGCTATTAACAAAAATACTTTAAGTGTCTCAATATAAGACTTTTACAGTTAATTTATTCGACTCCTACGAGACCACAAAAAGAAAGGCTTCAACAGAAATGTTGAAGCCTTTCTTTTTGTGGTCTCCTTTTCGCTCTCTTGTCATTTCCAGTATAATCCTGACATTGTCAATACCTCTTTTAGGGCGGTAATAATTGAGTCGTGCGGAAGGGTATTTATAAAATCCTTAACGAATGCGAAAAAGCAAAGGTATCAATCTGGCTACAAATTTTATTGGGGTGAGATTGAAGTGCTTTTTACGTCGGTGAAAATCTTGGCATTAATGGAGTGGCTCCTGAAAGAAGGATTCCTGCATTCGCCAAAGAAATAGGAATCACTGTTTGTTCAGTAGAACGGGTCATTGAGAAACTTAAAAAAAGAAAATAGAATTGAACAGATTGGGGCGGATAAAGGTGGTTCTTGGAGGGTTTTATAGAATGATTTCCTAATGCCAAACTTATTCAGACCCCTAAATCAAACAAGGATTACTATATATGATAAAATTCTTTCTAATCATTTCCCTGTTTTTCTTCTACTGTCAAATGCCCGAAAATGCCGCTCCTACCGAAATATGGGTGCTGTATGTAGGCAATAGCCTTACTTATACCAATGATTTACCGCAATTGGTCCAGGAAATAGGCACAGTAGAAAAGGTGAAAATCAACTATAAATCCTTGCTTTTTCCGAATTATTCGCTTGAAGACCACTGGAAAGAAGGGAAAGTACAGCAAGAAATCGAAAGCGGAAAGTACGATTTTATTGTGGCACAACAGGGACCCTCTGCTTTGCCAGAGTCGCAGGTGCTATTGCTTGAATATACCCAAAAACTGGCTGATTTGTGCCGAAAAAACAAGACAAAGTTGGCTTTGTATATGGTTTGGCCTTCCCTGACGCGGTCGTTTGACTTCGACAACGTCATTCTTTCTTATACACAAGCTGCCCGAAAAACGGAATCATTGCTGTGTCCTGCGGGAGTAGCTTGGCAATATGCCTGGCAAGCCGATCCCAAAATAGCCTTGTACGGCAACGATGGTTTTCATCCAAGCATCAAAGGAAGTGCTGTTGCGGCGATGGTGGTGTATGCTTCGCTTTTTCAGAAAAAGGAATTAAATTTCCTGCAATTCGACAAAATACCTTGGGACAAAGAATTGACTAACCACGAATTTGAAATTTTACGGAACTCTGCCCAGAAAGCAATTGACAGATAAGTGAAAAGGCAAATACAATTTTAAAAAACCATTTTCTATGAAGCCCTTCTATTTTACTTTTATTCTTCTGTTTGGTTTAAAGGTTTTTGCCCAAAATCAGCCTCCTTTTATCAAAGATGCGCTCAGCAAATGGAAAGGTATGAAAAGCTACACACTCGCTGTAGCCGAAGCCATGCCCGAAGCCAACTATGCTTACAAGCCTACGCCTGAAGAAATGGCCTTTAGTGTTCAGTTAGTACATATGGCGGGTAATATGTATTTCCTATCTGCCAAACTCATCAGGGGTATTGAGCCTCCTATTGACATCAAGGCCATGATGGCCAAAGTTACTGATGGGAAAATGTCTAAGAAAGAAATTATTGAGCTGATATCCAATGCTTTTGACTATACAGAAACCACCATTGCTCAAATGACCGACAAAACGTTAGAAGAAGAATTAGACTACTGGGGAGGGCATTCGACCAAACGAAAAATTGTTTTTTGCTCAATGACCATCAGACTCACCACCGAGGGCAGTTGGTGGTCTATCTAAGATTAAACGGTATCAAACCACCTGCATACATAGGATGGTAATGAACATTTATGCCTTGATACTTTATACCCGTGAACGCAACGATTGATTTAGGAAATACATTTGCCAAAATTGGCTGGTTTGAAAACGATACCCTTATCGAAGCCCGTTATAAAATCCCATTGGATAAATTAGCGGATATATTAACTCAGCAACTGCCTGTCCAAGCGATTTTGTCTTCTACCAGCCACGGTACACAATCTTACGCTGATTTACTTCAAGCATTGGGTGTTCGGGTTGTTCAACTTTCACCGTCACTTCCTCTCCCAATTGGCAAAGAATACGATACACCACAAACCCTCGGTGCTGACCGTTTGGCGGCAGCGGTGGGAGCCAAGGTGTTGTTTCCTGAGGATAACTGTTTAGTGATTGATATGGGTACGTGTATTACCTACGATTGGGTCAGTGCAGAGGCCGTTTTTCAGGGAGGAATAATTTCTCCAGGGCTTCGTATGCGATTTCAGGCCATGCACACGTTTACTAAAAGGTTGCCATTGATTGACGTAGCTGCCCAAGACTTCGCTGGTTTTCCTACCTTGGTTGGCAAAAGTACCCAATCAGCTATTCAAAGTGGAGCTTTCAATGGGTTACTCGCAGAAATCGAAGGTTTTATAGAACGTTACAAGCGCGAACGGGGTGAATGTCAAGTGCTTTTATGCGGAGGAGATGCCCCTCTGTTTGAAAATAGCCTCAAAAATCGCATCTTTGCGGCACCAAATCTGGTTTTGGTAGGTTTGAATCGAATTTTACAATATAATGTTAATTTACAAAATGCGTAAGCTTTTCCAGTGGAGTTGGGTCGTAGGAATATTTTTTCTTCAAACAAAAGTTTTCGCCCAAGGTTTAGGTAATTCGCCTTATTCGGCCATTGGAGTCGGTGAATTGTTAAGTCCTGCTTATTCGCCAAATAATGGTATGGGAGATGCAGGTGTGAGCAGTGCCAATCCGCTTTATATCAATTCATTAAACCCTGCTTTGTTGGCCAGAAATCGCTATACTATGTTTGATGTAGGCGTAATTGGTCAATACAAAGGATTACAAGATACAAAACAAAATCAGCGTGATTTTGGCGGCAATTTGGGCTATTTGGCGCTGTCGTTTCCAGTAGCACCCAAATGGTCGGCGGGGATTAGCCTCAAACCTTATAGTTTTGTCAACTACCAGCAAAATTCTTATAGCCGTATTGGTAATTCGATTTATGAAGCCCAGTATGTTTATAGCGGTAAAGGAGGATTGAATCAAATCAATTTTACCAATGGTTTTCAAGTAACTAAAAACCTGAATTTGGGAATAGAAGGTACCTATTTGTTTGGAAACTTCAACCGAAGTGTAACTTCACAATTACGGATTGGCGATGGTAGAGACTACATCGTTAGTCGCGATGACCGATTGAATTTCAGCGATGTCAACTTGAAACTGGGGGCGGCATGGAAGCAAAAACTGAAAGGAGACCACTACCTCAACTTTGGAGCTACTTACAATCTGCAGTCATCGGTTGCTGCTACAAGAAATACCACCATCGAAGTATTGAGCAGTTCGAGCTCGCCCGTTACTAATCCTGATACCATTACTCAAGCGGATTTGAAAGTAGCTTTGCCTGCTACCTTTCGGGCAGGGATAAGTTATGAATTGCAATATCGCTTGATGGTTTCGGCTGATTATGAACGCCAAAATTGGTCAGAGTACGTAGGAGTATCGGGTACCAATGACAATATGCGCAATAGCCAAAGCTATCATATTGGATTTGAATACTGGCCTAAATATAATTCAACTAAGTATTGGGATTTAGTACTGTACCGAGCAGGGTTTAGCTATAGGCAAACTCCTTTGGTGATTGGCACAAAACCCGTAGATGACATGAATGTCTCATTTGGAATGTCATTGCCAGTGGGTCGAGGTCTGGTTAATTTAATCAATTTTTCTTTCGTTTTAGGCCAAAGAGGTAGTGTCTCAACCCAAACTTTTCGCGAACGGTATGGAAGAGTGGTTGTGGGCTTTTCTCTGAAAGATGAATGGTTTAGAAAGTTTAAAGTAGATTAAATACAAACAAATTGATTTGTTAAAAAATATTAAAAACTGAGTATAAGGGCTTTATTATCAGCATATTTGTATGCTTGCATACAAATAAATGCTAAAAAAAATGAAAAAAAATCCCTTAAAAAATCAATTATTTTTGGAAAATCTTGCAGAAACGTCTAATTTTGTCATCAAGATGTTAAGGTGGGTTAATACAACATCTGCAAAGATGCAAATGGGAGATAAACTTTTATCTCCTATTTGTTTTTTACTCCTGTCTCTTTTTTTTGTCGCTTGTCAAGAAGAGAAAAATAATCAAAAGTTTATTCCTTATAAAGGGCCTTTGGAAGAAGCCGAAAATATTGAAGTACTTTATAGTGAATCTGGGATGCTAAAAGTACGGATGAAAACGGCAAAACAAATCAAGGCGGGTTCGGAAGATAAAATTTTCCCCAAAAAAGTTTTTGTTGATTTCTTCGCACCCACGGGGCAGGTTACCACAACCTTAGAATCAGATTCGGGGCGTTACGAATATCGCACAGGGCTCTACAAAGTCAAAGGAAACGTAAAAGTGATTAACACGGCCAAACAAGAACGATTGCTCACCGACGAACTTACTTGGAATCCTCAGACTCAGAAAGTATATACGGATAAAAGGGTAGTGGTAGAAAATCAAATTACAGGCGAGCGCCTCAATGGCTTGGGCTTAGATGCCAATCAAGACTTTTCCCAATACAGTATTCGCAAACCTACGGGCTTCTTCAATGCCCCTGCAGGGATGGTCCCAAATTAAGCTCTGTGGTACTATCCAAAGAATTTTTTGAAAATAATTGCAAAATTGGCAAGGGTAAAGCGGGGTTAAAACACTCTTAGTACTTAAACGTCTGTTTATTGTACGAACCTTACCTTCGCTTTCTATGGATACCTATGAGTCAAGCTATTTGCCACCAGAGGATAGTAATCGTTTAGGCCCAAAGTTGGACGGCGTTACTTCTGGGATTATTGATGCAGAATTATTCATAAAAAGAGCCTTTGAAGCTGACAATAAGAAAGGCTACGAATTGCTTTTCAAACGGTATTACCAGCCTCTTTGTAGCCATGCCGTCAGGTTTGTCTATTCTAAAGAAGTAGCAGAAGATTTGGTAATGGAAGTATTTAGCCAATTTTGGCAGAAAGAACTTCACCAAACCGTTACGACTTCCTACCGCGCCTATTTGTTTACTACGGTTCGCCATGCAGCCTATGCGTATTTACGTACTGAATTTAGCCGTGAAAAACCTATAGACTTTCCTGTTGATACAGATACTGTGAATGCTCCTATTACCCCTCAACAGTTGCTTCAATTTAATGAACTCTATATAAAAATCGAGGAAATCATTCGTTCGACTTCTCCACAGAGCCAGAAAGTGTTTATAATGAGCAGGTTTGAAGGGAAAAAGAACACGACTATTGCCGACGAACTACATCTTTCGACCAAAACGGTAGAAGGACACATTACAAAAGTCCTTTCGTTGCTGCGACAATCTTTGCGTAACTATGGGCTACTTTCTACGGTAATATTAAGTACATTTTTGGCGCAGGGGCAAGGGTTCTGCGTACTTTTTTCTCTCTCCATAGCAGCAATCTTCACCCACTTATGAGCCAGAATATATATAAGCAGATGCTTCAGTCCTTATTTGAGGGACGAGCTACTCCTTTGCAGAAAACTCTGATTGTAGAGTGGTTATCTGAACCAAGCCATCAAGAACTTTACTTTTTATGGCTCGAAGAATGGGAAAGACAAAATCCTCAGTTAATTGTAGATGCCGATGTTGCCTTCTTACGCTCAGAAAACCAGCCTGATGCAGGTACTGTAATTGTAAACGAGCGTCCTTTACCACAACGGTTGAATTTTTTTTGGGGGTTAGTGGCATCCTTACTTTTATTGGTAGTATGTACCTATCTGATGCGTGATTCAATTATGTATGAACAATACAAAACTGCCTACGGTCAGCTTCTTACCATTCATTTGTCGGATGGAAGTCGAGTGACTCTTAATGCCAACTCTACCCTTAAAGTGCCACGTTTTTGGTTTGGAAAAGGGTCTCGTGAGGTTTTTTTGACTGGAGAGGCCGAGTTTTCAGTTCAGCATCTGCCCGACCACCAGCGGTTTATTGTCCGTACTCCAGATCAATTGGAGGTACAAGTATTGGGCACAGAATTTATGGTATATAGCCGTGCAAGAGGTAGTAAAGTGGTACTAAACAAAGGGAAAGTGCAGCTTCGCTCGCTGAAAAATCAGGAAATCAAACCATTGGTAATTAACTCGGGCGATGTCGTGACAATTTCGACGCAAGGACGCCTTACGCTACGGCATAATCAACCCACTGCGATTTATGCGGGATGGAAAGAGCACCGTTTTACATTTGAGAACACATCTGTATCAGAAATTGCCTATCAACTCACCGAACGGTTTGGTGTACAGATAGTTATTGCCGATTCTTTACTTGCAAAACGAACCATTGGCGGTACTTTCAAAGCTACTAAAGCCGAAGACCTTCTGCAAGTGATGGCCGAAATGCTGGATGTGAAAATCAGCCGAAGTGTTCCTTCCGACAACAATCCCCTAACCTATACTTTAACTTATTCTGATTAGATTTTTCAAACCCTTTATTGATTATGAATCGAGCTATCCGTATTCCTGTTCTGCTGATAGGCGTAGTCGCGTGGTTACTCACCGCGCCACGGCTTTCGGCCCAATTGCTGGCGTTTAATCAACAGTCAGCCCAAAAATTGGATGCGCCTGTGCAATCCAATAAGGTTTCACTACGAGATGCCTTGCTGCAATTTAAAAAACAACAAGGCATTGATATTCTCTTTGAAGAAAAATTATTGGAAGGCATTACTGTAAGCTCAGGCCAGTTTAAAACGGTCAATAACGTAGAACGGAGTTTAACACCTATTCTGAAATCGTATGGTTTAAAACTAAAAAAGGTAAGTAAAGATACGTTTGTGATTGTTTCGTCAAAAACGAACCCCAAGGCGACTTCAGAAGAAACACATCTTCCTTCAGCGCAACCACTGATTAATCGCCCTGTTGAGTTGTCCCCACAGGTGTCTATGTCAAATACCCAAGTTTTTATCAATGAAGCGTTGGATAAAACGGTGACAGGAATCGTAACCAGTGAATCAGGTGAAAAATTACCTGGGGTAAACGTATTGATTAAAGGAACGCAACGAGGAACCGCTACTGACGAGAATGGAAGCTTTCGTTTGGAGGTAGCCGACGATAATAGCGTATTGATTTTTAGTTTTATTGGGTACGTAAAACAGGAACTATTGGTAGGTACCCGAACAACACTCAATGTATCGCTAAAAGCAGATGATATGGCCCTGAACGAAGTTGTGGTGGTAGGTTATGGTGAAATTAAAAAAACAGATTTGACGGGAGCGGTGGCGTCGGTACAAACCAAAGACATTGTCAGGGCCAATCCTGTGGTAGCTGCAAGGGCTATCCAAGGACAAGTTGCCGGTGCAACCGTCACCAAATCAAGCAATAAGCCTGGCGCAGGTTATAGCATTACTATCAGAGGAGAAAATACAATCAACAACTCTACCGAGCCTTTGGTCGTCATTGACGGTTTGATGGGGGGAGATATTAACAACCTGAATCCCAACGATATTCAATCAATGGATGTATTGAAAGATGCCTCTTCCACAGCTATTTACGGGGCTCGGGGAGCTAATGGGGTGATTATCATTACGACCAAAAAGGGGCTTTCGGGTAAGCCACGGGTGAGTTATGATAGCTACGTAGGCATCAAAACCCCCGCTCACGTACCGCGTTTGATGAATACCGAAGAATTTTATAAAGTGACCTTCACGGATAGGGTGTCGGAAGGAGCAACAGGAGCTACGTTTACCGCCTCAGAAACGGCCAATATTCAAGCTGGCAAAACAACGGACTGGGTAGCCTTAGTGACGGCTCCAGGTCTTCAAATGAGTCATAACATTAGTGTTTCGGGAGGAAGTGAGCAAACGACTTACCGCTTCTCGGGAGGTTTTTTGAACGAAGATGGTAATGTGTTATATACTGGATTTAAAAGATATAACTTGAATGCTGGACTGGACAGTAAGTTGGGAGAACGTTTTAAAGTAGGCTTTACTTCCTATTTGACGTACAGCGACCAGAATGTAGGCTCGGGCGAATCGCTGAGAAATGCCTACCGTGCCAGACCTACGGGGACTGTTTATTATTCAGACCTTGTCAATCCGTCTGAAAATGGCGATTTGAATATAGATGGCTATGCTTTTTGGATGGGAATTAACGACAAGCAGGTAGGAAATCCTTTACTTGATATTGATCCCAAAACGTCTAAATTGCAAACCACTACCATGAATGCCATGGCCAATGCCTACGGAGAGGTAACCATACTCAAAGGTCTAACGTTTCGCTCCTCTCTGTCGGCGTCTTATACTTCACAGCGTTTGGGAGACTTTAGAGGGCAATGGTCAAAATCTCAGGTTGGGTCAAAGCCAAGAGCGCAGTACGACAACCGTACCATCGGAAACTACACCATTGACAATATCCTAACTTATAATATGGACTTTGGCAAGCACAGAATCACCGCTACGGCTCTGCAAAGTGCTTTTTATCAAAGAAATGAGGCTTATTCAATAGCGGTAAGAGACCTGCCCTACGACTCTGACTGGTATGCTTTGAATACAGCAACGACCATTTCAGGAATTAATAGTTCACTTGTTGAACGCTCGATTTTATCGTACATGGGAAGAATCAATTACTCCTTCAATGAGAAATATTTACTGACCCTCACTGGTCGTTCGGACGGGGCTTCACAATTGGCAGAGGGCAACAAATGGGCATTTTTCCCATCGGTGGCTTTTGCGTGGCGTTTGGGAGATGAGCAATTTATCAATAACCTGAATGTATTTTCAAACCTAAAACTACGCCTGAGCTATGGCCAGGTAGGAAACTCAACCGTCAATCCATATAGTACACAGGCTGGTTTGTTGAATACTGGCTATGATTTTGACGGCACTGCGGCCTATGGATTTGCTCCCTTGAATTTAGCCAATAAAGATTTGAGATGGGAACGAAGCAAAGAGCTAAACTTAGGAATAGACTTTGGATTCTTTAAAAACCGTATTGCCGCTTCGCTCGAAATTTATAACCGAAAAACCGACGACTTGATTTTAAATCAAAAACTCCCTACTACTACGGGCTTTACGCAGGTGATTGCCAATGTGGGTAAAATTGAGAACAAAGGCGTGGAGCTGACGCTCAATACAGTGAATATTTCTAAACAGAATTTCAATTGGAATACTACGTTTGCCTTTACCAGAAATAAAAACAAATTGCTTGAATTGTACGGTGATGGCCAGACGGTTGATAAAGGGAATAGACTTTTTGTTGGTTATCCGATTAGAGCCAACTTTGATTTTAAATTTGATGGAATCTGGCAAACGGCCGACAAAGACTTGGCTACCAAATACAAGCAAGTGCCTGGTTCTGTGCGGGTAGTAGATCAAAACAATGACGGAGTAATCTCTTCAACCGATGCCATTGACGACAGGGTATTTCTTGGCACGGAGCTTCCCAATTGGATTTTGGGTGTCACTAATCGCTTTAAGTACAAAAATGTTGATTTCTCGTTCTTTACTTATTACCGCGACGGAGTACAATACAGAAACAATACCTTGGCAGGAACCTTTGGAGATATTGGCAGTATGCGATACAACAAATTGGCGAGCTTAGATTATTGGAGAAGTGATAATCCATCAAATACATTTTATGGTACCGTAGCGGCTAATCCCTATCGAATTGCCATTTATTATGAAGATGCCAGCTTTTTAAGAATTTCTGATATTACGTTGGGCTACACCTTGGGCAACCGTGCGTTGAGCAAAGTGAAAATGTCGAATGCACGGCTCTATCTGCAAGTGTTGAATCCTTTTGTATTCAGTAACTTTACCGGTTTTGACCCCGAGTTCAATTCCGCTATTTTTCAG
>JBDHXS010000176.1:0-10765 GCA_039810845.1 Runella sp.
TAAGCAATTATACGCTTTAGGCAACGACAATACAAACTATGAGTTAGAAAGCAGTTTGGACGGGCAAAATTATCAGGATATTTATTTGGTTGACCTAAAAACGGGAAAGCGTGACAAAATTCGTGAGAAACATTATTTGCCAAATTTCTGGGCAAGTCCCCAAACGTCTCCCGATGGTACTAAGTTTTTGTACTGGGAAGGAACGCATTATTTTCTGTATGACATGGTCAACAAGACATCGCGCAATTTGACGCAGGACATCAAAACGTCATTTGTCGATGTGGACGACGACCACAATCAGAAAACACCTCCTCAAGGCATTGTCGGTTGGAGCAGCGACAGTAAAGCGGTCTTGTTGAGCGATGGCTGGGATATTTGGCAAGTACCAACGGATTTGAAAGATGCCAAAGGGAAAGCGCTTGTTGCAATCAACTTAACGCAAAATGGGAAACGAGATAAAATCCGCTATGAGCAACGATATTCACTCGATCCAGAAGAAAAAGGAATTGATTTGAAGAAACCCATCTATGTACGGATGTATGGCGAACGCACTAAAAAAAGCGGTTTGGCTCGGATTGAAAACGCCAAAGTAGTAACAGTGAAACCTTTATTGTGGGAAGATGCGGCCATCGGAAGCCTCACCAAAGCCAAAAAAGCGGATGTGTTTGTGTTTGCCAAAGAAACTTTCACCAAACCGCGTCAGTATTTTGTAAGTACAAATGGTGACTTGACGGCCGAAAAGCAAATGACTAAAAATGCGCCGTCGTTTGATAAATATGCGTGGTCGGCAGGTACGCGTTTGGTTGATTATGTAAGTGATAAGGGTGATTCTTTGCAAGGAGCGTTGTTTTTGCCAGCAGGCTATGAGCAAGGGAAAAAATACCCTACGATTATCTATTATTACGAAAAGATGTCGCAGTCGCTGCATAATTTCGCGAACCCCGGTTATGCAGGAACGGGTTGGAACCCTTCCATTTATACTTCCAATGGATATGCTGTATTTATGCCTGATATTGTGTATAAACTTAATGACCCTGGCATGTCGGCAGTGTGGTGTGTATTGCCAGGTGTGAAAGCGGCCATTAAAACGGGGGTCATTGATGAAACTCGCATGGGCATTCACGGGCATTCGTGGGGTGGGTATCAAACGAGTTTCCTCATTACCCAAACCAATCTATTCAAAGCGGCGGCGGCCGGAGCGCCTTTGACTGACATGATTTCGATGTACAATCTGATCTATAAGAACAGCGGAACAAGCAACGGACAAATCTTTGAAGGCTCACAAGGGCGTTTGGTGGCGCCTTGGGAAAATTGGGATGCGTACCACCGCAATTCGCCGATTTATCACGTTACCAAAGTACAAACACCTTTGCTGATGTTGCACAATGATGCCGATGGAGCGGTTGACTTTACACAAGGCGTAGAGTTTTACACAGCGTTGCGTCGCTTGAAAAAGCCCGTGGTGATGATGCAGTACAAAGGCGAAAACCACGGATTAGCAAAGCAGCCCAACCGCAAGGATTATTCAGTACGGATGATGGAGTTTTTCGACTATCAACTTAAGGGAAAACCTGCCCCAGAATGGTGGTCAAAAGGTGTTCTCCGCCTTGATTTAGAACAGCATTTAGAGAAACGTATTTTTGAAGATTAATCACGGATTGAGTTAACCGTTATTGGTGTATTTGTTATCCGTAATTATGCCTTACAGAAGCCCCAATGAGATTCAAACCTTGTCGGGGCTTTGTTTTTCTTCTCGAAATTTTACATAAATATGCTCATTCCATAGTTTTCCTTCTTTAAAAACCGACTGGTGAAGAATAGCTTCAAAATGAAATCCTGCTTTTTCTAAAACCCGCATTGACGCAGGATTGTACTCAAAAACACCAGCATAAAGACGGTGAATATCAAAATGTTTGAAAGCATATTGAGTCATTTCCTGAACGGCTTCGGTCGCAACTCCTTTCCCCCAAAACGGTTCAGCTAACCAGTATCCGATTTCAGCATTTTTACGAAAAACATCTTTTTGTAATACAATACCGATACCTCCGATAACCTCTCCATCTACGTCAATCGCAAATACAGTAGGTTTGGTTTCGCCTTTGCACAGCCCAATCCATTGATGGGCGTCTTGTAACGTATAAGGATTCGGAAAAATATCACGTACATTTCGCCATATTTGATAGTTATTGGCATTTTTGGCGAGAGAAGCTTCATCGCCATCGCGATAGGGACGAAGGTAAAAAAAAGGAAACATAAGCTAACTTCTTGACATTTATAGCATTTCTGGATACAAATGAAAGAAAAATGTACGACTCAAGTTCTATCTTCCGAAGTTCATCTGCTTCTATTGTCTTTAATCCTAAAATTATTCGCCGCATATATGTCTTTTTAGTATTTTCGTAAAATTCCAACCTTTACAACCAGCTTATGAAATTAACAATTCAAAACCTTAACAAAACGTATTCTAACGGAGTACAGGCGCTCAAAGACGTCAACCTGACAATAAAGCAGGGAATGTTTGGCTTACTTGGCCCCAATGGCGCAGGCAAATCGTCGCTCATGCGTACCATTGCTACCTTGCAGGAGGCAGACAGCGGTAGTATTCTGCTCAATGATTTAGACGTGCTCCAGCAAAAAGATGAGGTTCGAAAAATCTTGGGCTATTTGCCGCAGGAATTCGGCGTTTATCCACGCGTGAGTGCAGAAACAATGCTCGACCATATCGCTGATCTGAAAGGCATCGCCAACAGTCGCGAACGCAAAGAAATTGTAACAGGGCTTTTGCAGAAAGTAAACCTCTACGATGCCCGCAAGAAAAACTTAGGTACTTATTCGGGTGGTATGAAACAACGCTTTGGCATTGCTCAGGCGCTTATCGGCAATCCCAAATTGATTATTGTGGACGAACCCACAGCTGGTCTCGATCCTGCCGAACGTAATCGTTTTCACAATTTACTTTCGGAAATTGGCGAAAATACAATTGTAATTCTCTCCACACACATCGTCGAAGATGTGACCAATCTCTGCTCAGATATGGCCATTATTTGTCTGGGGGAAGTGGTAGCCAAAGGTAACCCCAACGATTTGGTGGCTGAGTTGAACGGAAAAGTCTTCAAAAAACTGATTGAAAAAAATGAACTGGATACTTACCGCGCCGACTACCAAGTAATTTCGACTTCACTGAAAATGGGAAAAACCCAAATCAGAGTCGTGTCTGACGAGCCATTGGATAATTTTGAATCTACGGAACCTGATTTGGAAGATGTCTATTTCTCCGAAATTACGGCGCGTCAAGGATTGGCGGTTTAGTAAAAAAAACGCAGCGGTGAACCGCACATATAGAATAGATTTTTAGAATCCGTTCGAGCCCGTTCAACCTGTTTCATTCGTGTTTCATTAAAACGTAAAACGTATGTTCTTAAAAATACTCAAATTCGAACTTAAATACCGATTCAAACGCCCTGCTACTTGGGGGTATTGGTTGGTGATGCTACTGTTTTCACTGACGCTGGCCTTGTTTGGGTCGGTAAGCTTAGGAGGAGGCTCTTCCGAGAAAGTCTTTATCAACGGTCCAGCTATGGCTGGGGTTTTTATTGCAGTCTTGTGCGTATTCGGTATTATGCTTGCTACGGCAGTGATGGGTGTACCCGTCTATCGAGACATTGAACACAAAACCCAGGCCTATTATTTTAGTTATCCTATTTCCGAAAAAGGTTACCTGATGGGTCGTTTTATCGGATCTTTTCTGACGCTACTATTTATCGGCTCAGGCATGATTGTCGGGCACATGTTGGGTTGTTGGATTGGTAAAACCTTTGATGTAGGCGACAATGCCGAACGAGTTGGACCATTTAGTCTGATCAATTACTTATGGCCCTATTTGGTAGTAGGCATTCCTAATTTATTCTTTGCTGGAAGCCTGTTTTTTAGCTTGGTAGCACTTACCAAACGTGTATTTGTGACATACGCTGGTGGAGTCGTACTCTTGGTAGGCTACCTCGTTGCTACTTCTTTAATGTCAGATTTGGACAACAAACAATTGGCAGCTTTGCTCGATCCCTTTGGGCTCAACGCTCTTGATGATTTGACGCGTTATTGGACAGTAGCTGAACAAAACAACCGATTTTTTCCATTGGAAGGAAATTTGCTGTATAATCGTCTCATTTGGATTACAGTGGGATTATTACCACTTGTTTATTTATTTTGGCGTTTTGATTTTCAGCGCTTTATATCTCCTGCACCTCAGAAAAATCTCAAAAAAGAAGCAAAAAATAAAGCGCCCCTACCTTCCATTTCCTTAGCTAATTTACCCATTTCTCAAAAAATATACTCGACAAATCGCTTTTTGGGGCAGATGCTCAGTATGGCCAAAATTGAGTTTCGTAACATCATACGCGATCCTTTCTTTATCGCCATTTTGTTGGCCGCAGCTCTGTTTTTGTTTCTCGATAGTCAATACAACGGTATGATGTTTGGAACAGACTCTTTGCCAACTACCTACCTGATGTTGGAATCCAAAGATGGGACTTTTTATTTCATTGTCATCATTCTTATTATTTTCATTACGGGCGAGGTAGTTCATCGCGACCGCACGGTCAATTTCCACCTCATCAGCGACGCCCTACCTCTGCCCAATTGGCTGGTGTATGGTTCTAAGTTTTTGGCTATGCTGGGGGTAATGCTATTCATACCGCTCATCGGGATTTTGTGTGGCATGATTTGGCAAACCTTCAATGGCTATTTTGATTACCGAATCGGCCTGTATTTGCAAGGCTATTTAGTGCCTATTTTGCAGTGGACTTTTTTGACCATGATTACTTTCCTGATTCATACGTTGGTCAACAACAAAATGACGGGACACGTGGTCAATATTGCATTTTGGGCTATTCTGTACGGTACACGGGCTTTTTCAGAATACAGATATGCCTTACTTTATTTCAACGCGGTACCTACGGGTACATACTCTGACATGAACGGCTTCGGATTTACCAACAATACTTTCTGGTATCTTTTATGTTGGGGAGCGCTGTCATCGGTATTTTTAATCATTGGGAACTTATTTTGGTCTCGCGGGACAGAAACCAATTTTAAGAATCGCCTCCAGCTAATGAAACAGCGTTTTACTCCGATGACTGGAGGTTTATTGACCGTTTTTACATTGATTTGGCTCGGTTCGGCAGGATATATTTATTACAACCAAAGCATTGTCAACATATATCGTACGGCTGAAGAAGGTCGTGAGCGGCAGGTCGCTTATGAGCAGAAATATCGCAAATATTACTTAGCCCCTCAACCAAAAGTTACATCTGTAAAAATTGAAGTAGATCTGTATCCCAAGCAACGCATGGCTGATGCTCGTGGGCGTTATGTGGTCAAAAACAAACACAACAAGCCCTTAGATTCGCTTATTCTGAACGTGGGTAGCAGTTTTCCGCATTACAAAATGAGTCTTAAAATCAATGGCGTTGAACCACAAAAAGTATTGAACGATACCACCGCACGGTTTTACATCTACAAATTACCCAAAACACTTTTGCCCAATGACAGTGCTGTCGTTGAGTTTGTATCGCACGGAGAATTCCGAGGTTTCAGAAATGGCGGAGAAGACCAATTTACAGTAACTGACAACGGGACATTCTTGAATCAGGGCGATTTATTTCCGAGTATAGGCTACAATGTTCAGGGTGAATTGCAGTCGGAGCGGTACCGTAAAAAATACAAATTACCCATTCGAGAATTTGAAATGCCAGCACGCCAAGATTCGGCTGGCCTAAAAAACTTTTTGTTTACGCAAGAAGCTGATTGGGTGACGTTCGACGGAACCGTAAGTACCGAACCCGATCAAATTGCCGTAATGCCTGGTACTTTGCAAAAAGAATGGACCCAGAATGACACAGCGGGGCGGTCGCGTAAATATTTCCATTATGTGCAAAACGAAAGCATGGATATGTTCTTTAGTGTGGCATCGGCCAAGTATGCCATCCATCGAGAAACCATTAAAAATTCGGACGGAAAAGACATCAAAGTAGAAATTTTTCACCACCCTACCCATACAAAAAACATCAAACATTTTGTGGATGGTCTCAAAGATGCCCTTCGTTATTGCTCGTCCAATTTTACACCCTATCAGTTTAAGCAGATGCGGATTATGGAATTTCCTCGTTATCAGACCTTTGCGCAATCATTTCCTAATACCATCATGTATTCGGAAAACTTTGGTTTTTTGGCTGATTTTTCTGATCCCAACAAAACGGACTACGCCTACTACGTAACGGCCCACGAAGTAGCACACCAATGGTGGGGCCATCAGGTAATGCCGAGCTATACTCGCGGAAGCAACAACATCGCCGAAGCCTTGGCCGAATACAGTTCACACATGGTACTACACCACGCCTACGGCCCCGATGTGATGCAAGAACGCCTCAAATATGCCCTTGACCAATATCTGCGCGGACGCGGTACAGAAAACAAAGGAGAACAACCGCTTTTGGACAATGAGACGGGGTCATACATCTGGTACGGAAAAGGCACTTTGACCTTTTATGCGCTGCAAGACATGATTGGAGAGAAAAAGCTCAATACTTTCTTGCAAGAATATGCCAAAAACACGGCGTTCCGTACAAAAGCCCCCTTCACCACAACCGACGATTGGTATAATTACATCCATCAAAATACACCCGACTCACTAAAGTATTTTGTGGAAGATTGTATCAAGAAAATTACCCTATACGAAAATAAAGTCACGAAGGTAGAAGCCACGAAGCTCAAAGGCGACCAATACAAAGTGCGTCTAACGGTACAGTCAAAAAAACTCTATTACAACAAAAAAGGAGAAGAAACAGCACAAGGAAAAACGCCTAATTACATTGAGATTGGCATCTTTACAGACGAAAGCACCAATAAACTCGGCATGAAGAAAAAAGTGCCGCTTTACCTCCAAAAACACAAACTTAATCCCGGTGAGCATACCATTGAGTTGGTCGTAAAAGGCAAGCCCGTAAAAGCAGGCATAGACCCATACAACAAACTCATTGACAGAATCTCGGATGATAATGTGACGAAAGTTGAAATACTGTAAGAGAGGAGAGCAGCCTCGCACGTGTAAGCATTTAAGAACTAAACATCAAAAAGAGGCAGATTTTATTTACCAATTGTTTGAAATAGGCAAACTCATATTTCTGGAGCAGCCTCTTGAATACAAAAAATCCCGCGCCTCAGCGCGGGATTTTTGTATTTCTACTATGTATTTTAGTTGAAGATATAACGAATACCAAGTTGGGCATTCCAAACATCTCCTACACGGTTACCATATTGGAAAGTACTCTGAATAGGTTCTGTGACACTTGTACCATCTGCTTTGCGAATAGACTGTGTACTCAAACGATACTGTGGTACCCCTGCTGTTGTATTTCCAGCTGCTGTAAGTGGGCGTGTATTATTCACAAATTGCCCTACTCCCCAATTGCTATTTAAGAAGTTACCAAAGTTTAAGATGTCAGCACGAATTTGAATAGTATTCCGCTTTTCTTTCTTGCCAACTTTAATAAAAAACTCTTGAATAAATGATAAATCGTATTGATTTAACCAAGGCAATACGCCACCGTTACGTTCTGCATATTGTCCGCGGCGAGTACTCAAGTAAGGATCTTGGTCAATATATTTATCCCAAAGTTGTGCTTGTTGCTCTGCGGTGTAAGTTGTGCCTGAAATAGTTACGGGTAAAAATGTAAGCTCACTGGCACGATTAGGTACATAAATTAAGTCATTGTCATTTACTCCGTCGCCATTCATATCACCTGCATAGGTATAAGTAAAACGAGATGCTCCAGTACCACCTACATAACCAATCGCAACTTGAGTTGATCCCCCCAGTTTTCCGCCATACTCAATGCGATAGCCTAAAGTACCTACCAAACGATGAGGAATATCATTATCAGAGAATGACAAGCCTAATTGGTTATTACCATTGACCGAACGGGCACCAGTCCATGAACCACTTGCGATTGACCCAGCACTCATTAGGTCTTTAGTGAAGCCACGGGTATAAGCCAACATAAAGTTTAATCCTTTAGAAGTATTACGTTCTAATTTTAACGTAACCAAAGTATTTGCTCCTTGACTGGTAGTTTTCATTACAGCTGCACGAGATACGTTTGCATTAATACGAGCTGCAGAAGCACTACCAGCAAAGCGATCCCGTTGGTCTGGCCCAGAGAATTTAGCAGTTGAAGATTTTAAGTTAGCATCAATATAATAAACTGCACTGACGTTTTTGTTGTATAAAAACTCTACAGAACCAACCATATTCCAAGGCAGTTTTTTATCTAATGCAATATTGGTTTTCCAAACCTGTGGGAAACGGTAGCCAGGATCGGTAACCGCAATATCAAATGTAGAAGGTAAAGTAGGTGTAGCAGGGCGATACACTGAAGCATCTGCTACAAATGGGTAATTGATGAGTTGCGCCGTTGCAGGGTCAAGGAATCCAGTCAAGATACCATTATTACCTACTTGATTCGATACCCAAACATAAGGTGGGCGACCTGTAAATATACCTGTTCCACCGCGTACTTGTAAAGTGCGGTCACCCTGTACATCCCAGTTAAATCCTACACGTGGCTCCCAAAGTACTTTGCTTGATGGAAGTGTTCCTGTATTAATTTTATAAGAGGCATTGTTCTCATCTACAAAAGATAACCCACTAATTGTAGTATTTTCAAGAGCTTCAGTATTTCCAAATCCAATAATAGCCGCGCGAACACCATAGGAGATTTTGAGATTACGCGTAGCCTGCCATTCATCTTGAGCGTAGAGGTCAAACTTATTAGCATATAGTACTTGTAAAGGCTCGGCTCCTCCTGGCAATGCAGAATAACGATACTGGAAGCGACGAGGTGCAATTGTTTTATCTCCATTGGCTGATTTATAAAAATCATCTAATGAGTTGAAAATCCAAACACCATTAGAGGCTGGATAGAAATTATTGTTAGACTTAAAGTGCTCATAGTTAGCTCCCAACGTAAAGGTATGATTTCCTGAGAAAATAGTAAAATTGTTGGTTGCTTGGAATGTTGCATAGTTCAGTTTGTTATCGGGAGTAAAAGGATCCATCCCTACTGAAATATATGTACGATTATCTTTCAAAATATCAACTGTCGGAAAGTAAGGCCCAGCATACTCACGGTCTTCATTCTGCTTGTTATAACTTACTATCAAGTTGTTAGAGAATTTACCTTTGAAAGTAGAGTTTAATTCCGTTACAATTGAACTGGTATTATCCTTGATAAAATAACCTGAATTACGGAACGAAAGTGAGTTAGTAGTGATACGATTTCCATTTCCAGCAGAAGTACTATTGCTGATAGGAACATAGGTTTTAGAATTATGGAAAGTATAACGAACTGTAAATTTGTGGTTTTGGTTGATATTATAGTCCAAACGAGCCAAAAACTTATCAGAATTAGTAGGAGCATCATAGCCTTCATAAGCACCTGTTTCGTAATTAAATTTCGATTTCATAAAGGCACTTAACTGCTCAATATCAGACTTTAATACGCTGGTTGCTGTACCAGGAGTAGATGACCCTTGGGCTACAAAAGCGTTAGCGGGTTGCACTCGGCTTTGGCTCTCGCCATTCAAGAAAATGAAAAGTTTATTCTTAATAATAGGTGCACCTACTCGGAAACCAGTTACTTTTTCGTTGAATGTACCTGCCGCTACAGCCAAATCACGGGCTTTAGTACCTACATAATTATTATTACGGAAGTTGTGGTAAACTGAGCCTGACACTTCATTTGTCCCTGACCGAGTTACGGCATTCAAGCCTGCTCCTACAAAACCAGATTGACGTACATCAAATGGGGCTACGTTAACTTGTAATTCTTCAATGGCATCCAATGAAATAGCTGTCGAACCTGTCCGGCCTCCAGCTTGTGCTTCACTACCAAGACCAAACCCATTGTTAAATACCGAACCATCAATTGTAAAATTGTTTAAGCGGCTATCTTGTCCACCAAAACTCCGACCATTACCTTGTGGATTGTATTTAGTAAAATCATTGATAGATCGGCTACCGATAGTAGGCAGTGAAGTCAAAGCTGCTTTACCAAGCGTAGTGGCCGCTCCAGTGCGATCAGAACTGAATATGTCACTACGGTTTCCAGTAATAACAATCTCAGCCAATTGTGCACTTTCGCCAGCCATTTTAAAATCGACATTGCTCGCTGCTCCTAAAGCAGTAAATATACCTTCTTTCACTTGTTCTTTGTACCCAACGAAAGTAGCAGTAATGCTAAAAGGGCCGCCTACACGGACACCTTGAATATTATAACGACCTTTTTCATTGGAGACAGTCCCATACTTAGAACCAGAAGGAGTGTGAATAGCAACTACTGTTGCACCAGGTAAAACTTCTCCTTTATCGTCTACAACTAAACCACTGATAGAGGCCGTGGTTACCTGTGCTTGGGCTGACGGAACACCCATAAAAATCGCACTGACGACTGCGAAAAGTGCAATAACTACACGCATCCTGCGTAAATGTTTAACATTCATAAATTTGGAGATTTTGGTTAGAATTGTAATTTGGTTTACACTGTTGATTGATGCTAAAAAACGCTACAAAGAAACAAGAATTTTATGGGACAAACTATGGTGCTCCCAAAAGCTTGGACAATTTTCAGGGTAATTTAAGAGAGAATTCTACTGTTCATTAATTGTATTTTCTCCTTTTTTCTCACCTTGAATATACCACTGAGCAGGGGTT
>JBDHXS010000177.1:0-10744 GCA_039810845.1 Runella sp.
CACTTATCACCCCTTTTACCGAAGCGTACTTTAAAAAAGGAGAAGAATTTATCAAACAACGAATGTCACCCGAGAATTGGGCGAGTGCTACTTATATGCCTTCGAGCCGAGATATGTCTATAGATCAATGGAGGTTGTTTTGCAAGTGGTTGGAACAAATTCGTCCAATTACCGAGGCTTAGTTATTTTGTAATTTATCAATAAAGTATAAATTGAGTTTATGGTAAAGCAAAGGCTACGTATTGATTTCCCTTTTTTGTGCCGAGTTTTGTGCCGCCACAAGCAATCACAACATATTGTTTGCCATTGACTTGATAGGTAGATGGCGTTGCAAAACCAGCAGCAGGGAGTTTGGTTTCCCATAGAAGTTTACCCGTTTTTTTATCAAAAACCCTAAACATACCATCTTTGGTAGCGGCAATAAATAGTAGCCCGCTTGCGGTAATTACGGGACCTCCGTAGTTTTCAGTGCCTGTATTGGTAATGCCTTTTCCTTTGAGACTTTCTTCTTCTCCCAACGTAATTTTCCAGCGATACTCACCTGTATTGAGATCAATGGCACTTAGTGTTCCCCAAGGTGGGGTAATAGCAGGCAATCCTTTACTATCCAAAAACTTATTATACCCCGTACTTGTGTAAGGCAGATAAGGTATTTTAGCTCCACCACTGCCACTTGCTTCTTTTTTCTCTTCTCCAAACAAAAAGGCCACCAACGCCTGTTTTTCTGCTGAACTGATGGTCGTAAAACCAGGCATCATTCCTTTTCCTGAAGTGATGATATTGGACACAAGGGCTTTGTCTCTTTTTGTCGAAATATCTACTAACGACGGGTACCCGCTTTTAGCATTCCCTTTCCGCTCGGCGCCGTGGCATGATGTACACAGTGTCGCATACGTACGTTCGCCCAATGGCAAATGCGCCAATTCGTCTTGTTTAGGAGTATCTTTCATGGTCAAAATCCACGCCATTTCGTTGCTATTCACATACAGTATCCCCTCTGGATCAGCAGCAGCACCGCCCCATTCGGCACCACCGTCAAAGCCAGGGAAAATTACTGTCCCTTGCTTTGAAGGGGCAGAAAACATTACATTCTTATATTGTTTCACCTTGGCAATCAATTCATCACGGTTTTCTGCATAAGGGCTAATTTCTTTTTCTGTCACCGTTGGCGATTGGCGGGCAAAAGGGGCAGGCTTGGTTGGAACAGGTTGTGTAGGCCACGTTTGTTCACCCATCAAATTCGATTTAGGTGCAGGCACTTCCTTTATGGGAAAAAGTGGTTTGCCCGTTTCACGATTGAATACAAAAACGTATCCTTGCTTGGTTACTTGAGCTACAGCGTCGATGGTTTTTCCATTTTGTTTAACGGTTACTAAGTTAGGAGGTGCGGGCAAATCGCGATCCCAGATGTCGTGGTGCATGGTTTGAAAATGCCACAAACGCTTTCCAGTTCGTGCATCCAATGCCAACAAACAGTTAGAAAATAGGTTTTGCCCTTTGCGATTTCCACCGTAGAAATCATAGGCAGCAGATCCTGTAGGAACGTACAAAATTCCTCGCTTCCTGTCCACAGACATTCCTGACCAGTTGTTTGCCGCTCCTACATTGGTGTTTTTGTAGGCTTGTTTAGGAAAGGTTTCATAACCAAACTCCCCAGGATACGGAATTGTATGAAATGTCCAAACCAACTTTCCTGTCTTAACATTAAACGCCCGAATATCCCCTGGAGCTGCATCTGCTCCTTCCGAAAGCCGTAGGGGCATGACAATTAAATCTTCAAATATTGTTCCTGGTGTGTTTGAAACCATGAATTTATTTTTGGCTACCTCTGGTAGTCCCGTATGTAAATCCACTTTACCGTTATCGCCAAAAGATGGGATAGATTTTCCTGTTTTGGCATTGATAGCGTACAAATAGGGACCCATCGTGTGCAAAATTCGCTCGTCATTTCCTTCTCGCCAATAAGACACTCCACGGCTTGTACTTGCCCAATTTTTGAGCGGGTCGCCAAAACGCCAAATTTCTTTCCCTGTTGCAGCATCCAACGCAAACGCCTGCACCGACGAAGTCACCCCATACAATACTCCATTGACAACAATCGGATTTACTTGCATTTGTCCAGAGTCGGGGGTGGAATACGACCAAGCTACTTGAAGGTTTTTTACGTTTTCAGGCGTGATTTGGGTCAACGTTGAATAGTGATTTCGGTCTGGCCCACCCAAGTACTCTGGCCATTCTTCCTCAGAAGTTTGTTGTTGGCTACGCCACGAAAATTGTGCAGCGATTAAAATAATTACGACGGCAACAGGAATAAGAAAACGTTTCATAGATTAAGGGTTAGCTGGTCTGTCGTTTACAACGAAAATTTCAAGTTTAGTCAATAAAACTTTCAAATGTAAGACTGAAAAGTGCTATTTAAGCTCACCCGAAACTTTTTCAATGAGCTTTTTCATTTCATTCCGATTTTTGGCGAATTTAAGATTTTCGGCAAGGTTATTTTGCTCTTTAGGGTCATTTTTTTAATCATACTAATTTTGCATTAAGGGCTTTAGTGTGGTAGATTCTTCAAACAGCGTTTCTTTCATCCATAGTCCGTGTTCCGAAAGATGCTACATGAATTCTTCTCGCCAATAAGTGATGCCACGGCTTGTACTCGCCCAATTTTTGAGCGAGCCGCCAAAACTCCAAATTTCTTTTCCTGTTGCGGCATCCAACGCAAACGCCTGTACCCATGCAGTCACCCCCGTACAATACCCTACCCCATTGACAATTACGTGTATTTGTCCCGAATCGGGGGTGGAATACGACCAAGCTACGTGAATTTGTTGTTGATTGCGCCACGAAAATTGCGCTGCGATTAACGTAATTACCGCAACAGGAATAAGAAAACGTTTCAGGAAATAAAGGAATTAATGCACTTTGGCAGGCAATCTTCTATTTGCTCCGATTTTACCTGTTAAATCATCACCGAGATCTTCGCGGGCAGTCTCTACATGCTTCATGATTTCAGTTACGACATCTGGATATAGGTCTTTTACGTCATATTTTTCGGCAGGGTCGTGAGCTAAATTATAAAGTCCCATGGGTACATTAAACGATTTGGTTTGTCCTGGATACCTGTCTTTTCCAAGCGTACCTTGTTCATAACTAAGCGATTGATGAGGTAGTACTAACTTCCAATGCTTGTACCTGACACCTTTTAAGCTGTTTTGATTGTAGTAATAATAAAACACATCACGGGGGCCTTCCTGAGTATGTCCCAGCAGAAGGGGCAAGAAATTTTTACCATCAATTTGTTTCTGAGGTAAAGTCGAGTTTGTAATGGCAGAAATTGTTGGGAGTATATCCATATTAGTCATTAACTCTCCCGTTACGTTTCCTGCTTTAATTTTCTTTGGCCATCTAATGATGCACGGAACGCGGGTGCCTCCTTCAAAAGTAGTTCCTTTGCCTTCTCTAAAGCCGCCTGTAGAACCGGCATTATCACCAAAATGTAACCAAGGACCATTATCACTCATAATCATTACCACTGTATTTTCGGCAATTTTTTCTTTAGCTAAAGTATTTAAGATTTCTCCAACAGACCAATCAAGTTCCATTATTACATCTCCAAATAGCCCAAGTTTGCTTTTTCCCTTAAACCTATCTGAAGCTACCAAAGGTACATGAGGTAAAGGATGAGCTAAATACAGGAAGAATGGTTGTTTTTTATTCTTTTGAATAAATGAAACTGCTTTTTCTGTTAATGTTGTAGTCCATTCTGCTTGCTGTTCGAGCGTAGTAATAGTTTTTATCACTGTATTCCCTTCGATTACAGGCAATGATGGCCAGTTTTTTCGGTAATCGCCATTTTCAGTTATTAATTTGCCATCATAGCCAACAGGCCAATAATCGTGCGAATAGGGCAATCCATAAAAACTGTCAAATCCATAACTCATTGGAAAATAGGGGGCTTCGCTACCTAAGTGCCATTTGCCTAACATCGCAGTTGTATAGCCTTTCTTCTTTAAAATTGAGGCGATTGTTTCTTCGTTGGGATTTAAAGCCACTGGTGCTTTGGGCCCTAATGCACCAGCTAAACCAACCCGATTGGTATATGCACCCGTGAGTAAAGCAGCTCTTGAAGCAGTACAAACTGCCTGAACAGTATTATAGTTTGTAAAACGAATACCTTCTGCAGCAAGTCTATTGAAGTTTGGCGTATGTATGCCTGTCATGCCATAGGGTTCGATATCTCCATAACCCATGTCGTCGAAGTATATGATAATAACATTAGGATTTTCTGCATGTTTATTAAACCCAAAAGCTATTAGCAAGCCAAAAGAAATTAAAATGGTTCTTTTAAGATTTTTCATTGGAAAATTTGATAGATTTAGATTCGGAAATAGACAAAAAAGGAGAGATGTTGATTCTCTCCTTCAAAATTTACCAACCTGGGTTTTGAGAAAGTTTAGGAGATAAAATTCGTTCATTGGTTGGAATAGGCCATAGATAATCACGGCTGGGATTAAATGATTTAATGAAAGATGGGACAATCACAGTTTTTACGGTATTGTTTTCTACGTAATCAATCCCTTCAACATTTCCTGATAACACCTTATCCCCGATTTTCCATCTTCTAACATCAAAAAGTCTTAGTCCTTCAAAAGCCAATTCTACTGTTCTTTCTCGTCGCACAATCTCTT
This sequence comes from Runella sp., assembly GCA_039810845.1. Taxonomy (GTDB): domain Bacteria; phylum Bacteroidota; class Bacteroidia; order Cytophagales; family Spirosomataceae; genus Runella. The sequence continues at coordinate 4,686 of JBDHXS010000177.1, forward strand.
TTAAATTTGCTTGTGTTTGAGGTAATGCTAAGGTGGGTAATTTTACATCACCTCTCTGACGAACCGCATTGATTGCATCTATCACACTTTGATCAATCTGATTTTGTTCAATTTTAGCTTCTGCATAAGTCAATAATACTTCTGCATAACGTATCTGAATGATATTGATACCATTATTGGTAGGTGTTGCCGCATCTAAATTATTAACATATTTGCGAGATGTAAAGCCTGTTGCGGTTGCGAAATAGGTCCCCCCTGCTGCATCAGTAGTGGGGCTTGTTGGCAATGAATTGAAAGGTTTACCATTAGGCAATAAGTCGCCTGGAACATAAAATGTGAACGCCAATCTTGGGTCGCGGTTTTTATAAGGGTTTTTAGGGTCGAAATTGCCCGAAGCATCGGTGATAAGTTTACCGTCTGTCATTGAATACATAGTTGCCAATGCTTTGGTTGGTACATACGTATTTGAAGAACCAGAGGCCGTTTGCCCATAAGGAGCCATAAGGTTAAATACCGAACTCGATAAAACATCCTTTATATATTCTCGATCAAGAATTACTTCTGGATTTCTTTCAGCAGTATATGAGAACAAATCTGCATATTTCGGATAGATGCTATATACGCTTAAATCTATCACGGCTTTGGCGGCATCAGCTGCTTGTTGGAAACGCCCTGCGTATAGATTTGCGCGCGCTTTTAATGCCAATGCAGCGCCTTTAGTTACTCTGCCAATATCAGCTCCAGTGTATTTGGCAGGTAATAATGCCGCAGCATCTGCAAGTTCTTTATCAATAAAGTCCCAAATTTGACTAACAGCTGTGCGCGATAAATCACGGCCTTCTTGAATCGAAATAACTTTTGTGATTAAAGGTACATCTCCAAAGAGAGCCGCCAATTTTATGTACTGATATGCCCTCAATACTTTTGCTTCACCCTTAACTCTATTTACAATGGTTTTGTTAGTTACAGGTATTTGATCAACATTGTCCAATACAAAGTTTGTTTTAGTAACACCGGCCCATAAATTTGTCCATTGGGTAGCAATTGTAGAATTTGAGGCATCATAAGTGTTTTTCTCTACCAAAGCATCTGCATTAAAGAACGAATTGACGTGTCCTATATCTGAAAAAGCGTCTCTTAAAAATAAGCTATTTCCGTCGTCTAATACGGCTGGATAGGCTGCATTTATTGCCAAAACAGCATCATTTTCTGATTTCCAAAAAAGTTCATCTGCCAAGCGGTCGTTGGGTGGCTGAACCAATAAATCTTTTTCGCAACTACACAAAACCAATATTGAGATTGTAAAAAGACTGGTATGTATGATATTTCTCGTTTTCATTTTTTCGAATTTTAATTTGTTAGAATTGAATATTTGCTCCAAAACTTACCACAGAAACTTGGGGGTAGTATGTCCCTCTTCCACTTCCTACTTCAGGATCAAGCCCCCATTCTTTCAGCTTGGTAAAAGTCAAGACGTTTGTAGCTGATACATAAACACTTGCGTTGGCCATCTTCACCTTCTCAATGATAGATTTGGGAAGATTGTAAAGTAACTGTACATTCTTAAGGCGCAAGTAATCTCCATTAACCACAAGTCGGTCGGCAGTATACATATTAAACAAATCTCTTTTCAATGGTCTCGGAAAACGAGCATTTGGATTTTCTGGCGTCCAGTAGTCTTTGCTTACAATTGCTGGTACAAACCCTTCATTATTTCCATTTTCGGCCAAAGCACCTGATAAACGAGTGTCAACACCCGCAGCTCCTTGAAAGAATAAAGACAATTCAAAATTTTTGTAACCGACATTGCCATTGAATGAGTAAATAAAATCAGGGAATGAACTACCAATAACGGTACGGTCATTAGCATCAATTTTGCTATCTCCGTTTAAATCAAGATACTTTACATCTCCGGCGCTTCTACCTGTCGTAATTGTAGGATAATTTTTAGCTTCTTCTGCTGTTTTGAAAAAGCCATCTGTTTTATATCCCCAAAGCGAATTGATAGGAAGACCTTCTTTGGTAATAAACAAAGGGTCAATATCAGAACCCGAAATATAAGGGCCTGTACCTGCTAAACTCACCACCTTATTTTTATTGGTTGAAAAATTTAGCATTGTGCTGTATCTGAGGTTTTTCGAAGTCGTATTTCTATACCCTGCTTGTATTTCTATACCTTTGTTTTCGACAATACCCGCATTTTGTGGGGGAGCTGCCAAACCTATCGTTGCAGGTATTGGTAAGTTGAGCAATATTCCTTCCGTACGTTTTTTGTAATAGTCAAAACCCAATGTAAAGCCTCTAAACAAAACTGCATCTAAGCCTAAGTTGACTTGAGTAGTTGTTTCCCAAGTAATGTCTTTGTTTGCAAGTTGCGCAGGAGAATAAGCCACTACAGTAGCTCCATTGAAACCATACAAGGCGGCGGCAAGCGATTGATAGTAACTGTATAGACCTACCGATTGATTGCCTGTTTGTCCCCATGATGCTCTCATTTTTAATTCATCTATGAATCTAATTTGCCTCATAAAAGACTCTTCGGATAAACGCCATCCTGCTGAAAATGAAGGAAAAAAGCTGTAAACATTATTACCAGTGAATCTTGAGGAGCCATCGTAACGTCCGTTTGCTTCAAATAGATACTTATCAGCATAAGAATAATTAATCCGCCCAAAGTAGGAACGTAATCCGAATTGTGCATCTGCGCCGCTATTATTTTTAGTGCCATCATTTGCTCCTTGGCTAAGCGACTGAATGTCATTGTTATAAAAGTTCTGACGATAGGCTGATAATCCTCGGTATCGATTATTAATTGTCGAATATCCAATCAATCCTTTGAAATAGTTTTTACCAAGACTTGTCTCATAATTTAAAAAATTATTCCATGTGTATTCGATGGTGTTGTTACTGGTTTCAGTAAGCGAGTTATTGACGACATTCCGAGTAATGTTTTTTACCAAATCCACATTCTGGTACGAATTAACAAAGTCTTTTTGTCGTAAATTTTCTACTCTCAGCGCCAATTGAGAAGAAAGCGACAGTCCTTTAATAATTTCATATTCTGCTTTTACTCCCGAAAAAATGCTTTCTTCAAAACGTTTTGAAGTACCATCTAACTCCGCCAAGATTCTCGGCGAAATACCTTGTGGACTCAGTCCATAAGTTCCTGTAATACCAGGATATTGCCCTTCTAAAGCATTAGTATAACGCGGTGTGGCAAAGAGTGTTCCATGAATAAATCGGTTGAATACCTCACCTTCATTGGCGGGAGCAAAGGTGTAGTTATTGCGATAGTTGATATCCGCAGAAGCGTTGAGCTTTTTCGATAATTTGAAATCAGTATTGAGACGGACATCTCGCAAATCTGCCCCATAATCATGTGAAACATCAAGAATTGATGCTTGTTTTTGTTGGCGAATGCTCAATCTTGCTCTTATACTTTCGTTACCTCCCGAAACTGATATATTATTGTTGTATTGGGGAGCTGCTTTGAGTAAAGTTTGAAACCAACTATTTACATCTGGGTAGAGTTCTGGACTGGACTTGTTGCCTGTCAAATACTCCTGAATTCCTTGGTCGGTATATCTGGCAGGTAATGCTATTTTAGCATTATTAAATGCTACTTGTTGTAATTTTAAATAACTCTCTAAATCCATTACAGGGTTATTTACAGAGCGTTGAGCAGCGTAAAAGCCACTATAGCTAACAGATACCTTTCCTTCTTTGGCTCTTTTGGTAGTAATCATAATTACTCCATTGGCTGCCCTCGAACCGTAAATAGCTGTTGAGGCAGCATCTTTCAAAACTGACACTGACTCAATATCATTTGGGTTGATATTAGTAAGCTGTTGCTCAATACCATCAACAATCACCAGTGCTTCATTGCTATTGCTCAAAGTAGTGATACCACGTACTCTAAGAGTGCTTGTTGTACGTCCGGGGCTTCCGCCTTGGTCAATTACTGTCAAACCTGCAACTTGACCTTGCAACCCCTGTTGTAAGTTAGAAACGGGTCTTTTGATGAGTTCTCCTCCCTTGAGAGTTCCTACTGAATTTGTCACACTTACTTTTGATTGCTGGCCATAGCCCACCACCACGACTTCTTCCAAAGCCGAAATTTCTGCCGACAACACCACTTGAATGTTGGTTTGGTTGCCTATGGCTACCTCTTTGGATTTGTAGCCGATAAAACTAAACACCAAAATACTATTGGCATCGGGTACAGAGAGACTGAACTTGCCATTTACGTCGGTGGTAGTGCCTTTGGTCGTACCTTTCACGGCCACGGTTACGCCAATCATGTCTTCGCCTTTTTCGTCTGTCACTTTACCGTTCACCTGCTGCTCCGCTTCGGCGGAGCTTTCGTCGTTTGGGAGTGATTCCGTTCTTTGTTCCGAGCGTTTTAAAATGATTTGTTTTCCTATCACATTGTATTCTACATGGAGGGGCGTCAGAAGCATCGGGAGTATTTCGCTCAGTGGCTTATTGCTGACACTTAGACTCACTTTGCGAGCTGCTTTAATAATATTGGAACTGTATAAAAAGCGAATTTCAGTCGCATTTTCAATTTGAGCAAGTACAACCTTAATTGGCTGTCCTTCAACGGTTAGTGTCAAACGCTTATTGAGAATTTCTTGGGCTGTAATTTTATTCGCCCAGGAAACACCCATAAAAATGACCAGTAGTAAAATCTGAGTTAAGGTGATTCTCATGATTTTAAGGAGTGTATCATGGAATTGTAGTTCTTTTTGCATAAACTTGAAACGTTTTTGTTAGAAATGAAACTTTTTGACAAAAAACTTCCCTCCCCCGAGTTTTCAGTCGGGAAATAGCGCGAACTGGAGGTAAACATTGGGTCAATAGTGTTGCAGCACTGTTGACCTTTTTTTTAGACTAAAAAAGAGAAATTGGGATTGTACATAGGCGAGAGACAGGTTGGGTTTTGGTGAAAAGTTGTTTACTTACATCCTTTGGTTTGAATAACAATCCGTGCATCAATAATCTCATAATGAGCATCTAATGCTTGGCAAATCATTTTAATTTTATCGTAAAGTGGTTCGTCGGTGAGGTGTGCCGTTAGTTTACATTCTCTCAGTAATTCTTCATCATAAACGATTTCTACTCCGTATGCTTTTTCTATCGTGCTAATGACTTCTGATACAAGGACATCGTCAAAAGCAAATGATAGTTTTTGAGCGGGTAAAGTCAACAATTCGGGTTTTTCAATCAATGATTTAGAAAGGCGTAGTTCGGTGCGTTCCAATACAATTTGCTGGTTGGGGAGAAGCACCACGCCTTCCAGTTCACGATGGGTCAGTTTATGATTTTTCTGGGGGTCGTTTTGGGTAAAGACCGATACTTTCCCTGTTTTTACGACAACTTCTACCTGTTTCCTATCTTTGAAAGCACGAATGGTGAAGCTCGTTCCCAACACCTTCGTAACCAACTCATTGGCATAGACAAAAAATGGCTTTTCGGGGTTTTTCTTTACTTCAAAAAATGCTTCTCCTGACAAATACACCGACCGAGTATTGGCCGTAGTGAAATTCTTGGCGAAGCTCAAACGACTGTCTTTTTGTAACAAAACTGAGCTTCCATCGGGCAGATTTACCAAACGCGGTTGTGCTTCATGGTTCGACACTTCGACCAATTGATTGGCAGGGCTTGCTGCTTCCTGTACCAATTGTTCGTAAGTCACTCCCGCAGAGTTAATACTATATTGCCAACTCTGCCAACCTGCTATCAACAATACCGAAGCTGCGGCAGCCCACCACCAGCGTTGCCCAATGCGACGTACTGGAGTATTTTCTACCGTATTTTCTTGGATACGTTGCTGAATTTCTTGCCACATAAAATTCTGTACGCTACTTTCCAAGGGCTGAACGGGTAGTTGTGCTGTTGCCAAAATAATAGTACGGGCTTGGTGAATCGCAATTTGTTTTTCAGGATACGAGGTCAAGATATTTTGCCAAAAGGCATCATCTTCTCCTTGTTTTACCCAAGCAACAAAAGCCTCATCTAACAAAAAATCTTCGGTGGTGTAGTCTTGAAATTTCATA
>JBDHXS010000178.1:0-10686 GCA_039810845.1 Runella sp.
TAACTCCTGTAGATATTCCATCTTTGTACCATAGACCTGATGATGATGCAGTTAGTATGATAGAGCCTCCCGAACAAATCTGATACGGCACACTCACGCAGGCACTCGACGAATTGTTGCCTGGACTTGTTTCCGTTTGACCTGGAGGTAGCGTAAGCGTAGCCGTACCGGTAGAAATACCTGGTGCTGTAACAGTAGTCACAATCACTAAATCCAAAGAGCTAATATCACCCAGCAATGCACTACCTATGGTCCAAATCCCTGTAGCGGGGTCATAATTCGTTCCTGCTGGAGCGGTATGGCTTACGTAGGTTAGGCCAGGTGTCAATGCTACCTGAACCGTTACCCCAGTTGTAGAACTTTGACCGATTTCAGTCACGTTGGTAGTGAAAGTCACGTTGCTATTAAGTGCCACAGGGCTTGCTGGCGAAGAAGTAGTAGTGACCACTAAATTGGCCTCGTTTAAATCGCATGGATTAAACAGCCCATCACCATCTGTGTCAGTAGTACTTGCAGTGGCGCAATTATCGCGACAGTTAGGGATGCCGTCATTGTCACTATCTTCTACTACATAAGCATAATAAGCTCTAAGCGTGGACAAGATACCCCCAAAAGTGATTTTTATCTTGCGAAAAGGTGCATTAGTGACAAAACCGACCTTGGTTTTACTACTACTGCCCAATAAATTTACGGCTAATAAATCAGCCCCTGTTTTGGTTTGTACTGTGCCTCCAGATGAATTGATTGTCTCAATAGTAATGTTATTTAATAAACTTACAGGCAGCAAATCGAGCAATGCTACACCTGAAATGACAAAACCAGCCTCTGTACCAGCAGGATAGTCTTGAGTAGCTGTTACTTCAAAGTTGGCATAACATCCTAATATACTTGCCAAGACGCCGAGTTGGCCATAATTAGTTAAATCTGAATCAATGAGAAGGTTTTCATTGTCAGCATCACGACAAAGAGCAATATCACTTGAGGCCGTAGCCCCACTGGCAAAATTGTTAGGTGCTCCGTTATTTACGATAGGCTTTGTACAATCCACTTGGCAGGAAGCAGGCTCTTCAAAAGCATAATAAATTTCTAACCCTCCTGCAAGTAATCCAGCATTAACAATACCTCTTGACACTAACCTAACCTCGTCAAAATTGCTTGTAGTAATAAAACTGATGATTTGTTTGCTATTCGAACCATCAAGTACGCCAAGACTAATACCGCCACTTGTATTTGCTGTATTAACCAATGTGCCGTTTCGATATGTCTGGATTTCAAGGCTACTAAGCAGATTTGCTTGTAATAAAGAGCCGTTATTTCTAATCACAAAGCCAACACGATTACCCGCTGGATAGTATTGCAAGCCATCTTGAACAGCAGCAAGTACATTACCCAAAACACCAACGGTTGCGAGAGAAACTCCACCAAAATTTGAGATATCGCCATCTACTACATTACTTCCGCCTGAGCCACATAAAACACAAACAGAAATTCCACTAAGAACTGAAGGTGCTGTTATCCCAGTGCCTACGATAGGATCATTGCAGATTTTGTTGTTTTCAAGCGTACGACGATCTGGATTTAAAAATTGAGCTTGAAGGGTAGGTGATATGCTATGGTACAAACACAGAGCAATAATCAACCATTTTTGGAATAAGATTCTTTTCATAACATATTTTTTAGTGTGAACTGAATTGAAAGCAGCTAACAAGCATTAGAGTAAGCGCAAACTTAGAATCAATCCCCTAAAAAAGATTTTCCTAAAAAGCATATATATATTCCAAAAAGGTAAATCTGCCAGTATGGTAAAAAACATGACTTATATTAAATCACTTTTAAGTCAAAAGTGCCTCAATTAATTTAGTACAATTCTGGGTTTTTGACACAATGAGGCCATTCCTTGAAGGTTTATATAGCCTCAAAGAAGAAATAAACACAATAAAAAAGAAGAAAGAAAAAGTCCTTTAAGGTGATTTTAGGCGCCTTAAAAGACATAAATTTATAGTCTGATTAGAAAAAGATAAACAGGAAAAAACAACATAAAAAATAGGGAGTATAAATTAAATTACGGCTCCATCGCTCCCCAGAACAACGAGGCCCAACCAATAATCATTAGCGTGCCGCCAATGGGGGCTACTGCTCCAAATACTTTGATGCCCGTGAAACAGATGGTGTAAAGCGCTCCAGAGAAAACAATCACTCCAGCCAACATTCCATATCCTGCCCAGTTGTACCATCTTGCTGCCATTTCCGAAGCATTTTGAAGTAAAATACTTATTAGTATTAATCCCAAGGCATGATAAAACTGGTATTTAACACCCGTTTCAAAAGTATCCATCCGTCCTGAGGCTTCGAGCATAGGTTTAAGGGCATGTGCTCCAAAAGCACCTAATACAACTCCTATTGCACCTAAAATTGCACCTGCTTGTAGAAAAAATTTATTCGTCATGGTTTTATTATCTATGTGTTTTGTTCTTGTATCATCACTGAATATTTGAGCCAAAAATAGACTACTTTAATTTAAAAATCGGTTTTTACCCTAATTTTGCATTTAAAATATATAACAAACTGATGAGTTTCTCCGCCTTTTTTGCTCTTTGGCAACATCGCTACCGTAAGTACTCCTATATTGTGGGGCAGTATATCGCAGCAGCAGGGAGTATATTACGATTTGGAACTTTGAAAGTTTCATTCTTGGGGCGAAAAAAACTTATCACGATTGTTCGTACAGAGCATTTTGGGGATATTGTTGCTGCTGAGCCAATTGCCCGTCAGGTACGTGAACGGCATCCTCACGACTATATCATTTGGATTGTTCGTCCTGTGTTTCGCGAATTGGTCGAACAGCATCCTGCCATTGATGAAGCATGGCTACAAACTTCTGTTTTACAACGCCTTTTGGTGTGTCAATCAGGGATTTTTGATAAAATTTACAACTTAGAGTTTTGGCAAAGCAATCAAGATGTCATTAGTGGACGCGTTCACTACAATTTGGTAGCTGCACAAAAAGACATCACCGTATTCAATTATTTCAACAAAGGCAGTCTGCTCACTATTTTTCAATTATGCGCTGATTTACCTCTAAAAGATGAGACACCGCGGGTATTTACTTCAGAAACCGATCGCCATAAAATCAATGCGTTGGACCTTCCCCGAAAACTAATCGTGGTACATTGCAGTTCCAACTTCCCTGCTAAAGACTGGTCAGTAGTTAAATGGCAAAAACTCATCGATTGGTTGATTAATGAGAAGGGTTATAACGTAGCCGAAATTGGGTTGAAAAGCCCACTAACGATTCGCCACCCTCGTTATCAAAACTTCTGCGGTCAATTTTCTATTCTTCAAACAGCCGAAATTATCAAACGCGCCCAGTATTTCATTGGAATAGATAGCGGCCCCGCTCACTTAGCCAATGCTATGAATACATACGGTATTCTACTTTTTGGTAAACTCAATGATTTTGAGACTTATATGCCTTATTCGGGCAATTACCAAAATGGCAAGAATGCACAGCTTATTTTCCAACGTGGTCAAACATGTGCTGATTTATCTTATGACTACGTGCAAACAGAGATAGATACCATTCTTGTCAAAACAACCAAAGAAGCTTCTCTTTAACAGTCTATTTGGCAATCAATGAGTTAAGTCACTTGTTAAATTTTTGTAAAGGAATCATTGTTTAGATTCATAAAAATTGGCTTATCATTGTAGTCGATTTCACCAAATGGAACACGATAAGCCTCATAATTTTCTCCGAAAAAGTATCACTGCCAACAACCCGCGCGCTATCAATAGCAATCGTTGGTTGGAATCAGGCGCGGGTATGGGAAAGTTGCCTCCTCAAGCTATTGAGTTGGAAGAGGCTGTATTGGGTGCTTTAATGATTGAAAAGGATGCCCTCAATTCTGTTATTGATATTTTAAAGGCGGACAGTTTCTATAAAGAATCGCATCAACGGATTTATAATGCTATTATCACCCTATTTACCAATTCCGAACCGATTGATTTATTGACAGTTACTACACAGTTACGTCAACTCGGAGAGTTGGAAATTGTAGGCGGAGCGCAGTATATAACGGCACTTACCACCAAGATAAATTCAGCAGCCAACATCGAATATCACGCTCGCGTAGTAGCTCAATCAGCTATGAAACGGGAGATGATTACGGTGGCGTCCAAAATTTTGCAGGATGCGTTTGAGGACACAACAGATGTGTTTACATTGTTGGATGCTGTAGAGCAATCGCTCTTCAAGATTTCAGAATCAAATATCCGTAAAAACTACGCTGACATGAGTTCGCTCATGACAGAAGCACTACGAGAACTGGAACGCCGCCGTGAACAGAAAGATGGCTTAACGGGTGTTCCTTCGGGTTTTACGCAATTAGACCGTCTTACGTCTGGCTGGCAGCCTACCGAATTGGTCATTTTGGCAGCTCGGCCCGCGATGGGAAAAACTGCGTTTGTGGTTTCTTCGTTGCGGAATGCTGCCGTAGATTTTAATATTCCTGTAGCTATATTCTCATTAGAAATGTCAGCCGTTCAGCTCGTAAATCGTATGATTTCGGCAGAAGCGGAAATTGATAGTGAAAAACTAAAAAAAGGGAACCTTGCTCCGCACGAGTGGACACAATTGCATCAACGCATTGACCGTCTAATGCGTGCTCCTATATTTATTGACGATACTCCAGCGCTTTCGATTCTTGAACTCCGTGCTAAATGCCGCCGCCTCAAGCAGCAGCACGATATTCAGATGGTCGTGATTGACTATTTACAATTGATGCAAGGAGATGGAGGCAAAGGGGGAGGCAACCGTGAACAAGAAATTGCTTCTATCTCGCGGGCGCTTAAAAATTTGGCCAAAGAACTCAACGTACCAGTCATAGCGCTGTCACAGTTGAGTCGGGCAGTAGAAACGCGTGGTGGTGATAAGAGGCCACAGTTATCTGACTTACGTGAATCTGGGTCAATTGAGCAAGATGCTGACATGGTAGCGTTTTTGTACCGTCCTGAATATTACGGGTTTACGCAAGATGAAGCAGGGAATTCTGTACAAGGAATTGGCGAGGTTATCGTTGCAAAAAACCGTAGTGGTTCGCTTGATACTATTCGGCTGCGTTTTATTGGGAAATATACTAAGTTCTCCGATTTGGATGGTTATTATAGCTCACCAGCTGTTCCTTCATTTAATAATGAAGCCAAAGCACAGGCTGCCAGTTCTTTTGATACCCAGCCACCAGCAACAGGTGGTACATTCCGCAGTAAAGCCAATGATCTGGGCGGTATGAATTTTCCACCGCCGAACCCTTCGGAAGAACCTCCCTTCTAATAATAAGTCAATTATAAGTTAACTCTGTTACTTTTGTTAAAAATCGTTTTTTAACTTAAATACGTATGGGATTGCTTGAATGGATTGGAGAATCAATGAATCCTAAACCGATGGGTTCAATTGAAAAAGAAACAAATGTACCTAAACCTCCCTATAACTTTTGGGGGTGGGGTTGGGGAATATCTGCAACCTTGATCACGCTTGGTATTTATTACAAAGGGGTTTTTGAAGGAATGACCTTACAAAACTGGCAAGAAAGAATCCCATTTTTCGTTGTAATCAGTGTTTATATCTTTGCCTCTTTTTGGATTTCAGTGAAGCCAAACTATGAGAACGTTGGCTGGTTTGGAGGATTAATTAATCATCCTTTCCGCATCTCTGACAATTTTAATCGCAGTTTGATTTTTCTTCAAATTATCTTACTCCCTGGTAAATTATTAAGCCAAGGAATGGTTATCTTTTGGAAATTGTTACAACAGAAAAGACAGTAGAAAGATGTGTATTAATCTGAAATCGTTCAACGAATCGTTTCGTGAGTGGAATCAAAAAGGGGAGGAAGGCCGTTTTTGGTGGATGAATCAGGAAGATGAAAATGACAAGTCATCAGTACCACTTGAAATTGTTTCGAGCGCCGCCATAGGAACTGACTTCCATGACCAACGAACCAACCCACAAGTCCACTTCGACTTTGATGGGAACCTTGTTAGCGTCGTCAGACACCCAAATGCGGATTGAATTCTCTCCCTTAAAAAGCTCATTATTGGGCATCATAGGGGTGAGTTTGAGAGCTTTAATACGACCAAATTTAGTTTTAACTGTATCTTTTCCCCGATATTTTACCTTCAATTTATAGACTGAACTTTCAAAAAAAGTAGGAACATCTACTACTTCGTTAGGTGTAAGTTTATTAAAATCAAGCGTCCTTAAATAAAAATACCCACTGATAGCATCCTGAATATGATTGGGTACATCGTATTTTTTTGTGCCATTTTCATCGGTGACTACGGCATCATCGGTATCGTGATTAAAAAGTGTTGTTTCTACTTTACGGTAATTGTTTTCCTGAATATTTCTATAAAATTTTTGAGAAACAATAGCCGACGTATCCATCCACGACTGCCATTCGTCACGCACTTTGGCAAACCAACTAAACGCTCCCAAAGTAGTACCTACAATGCTGATTTTGTAACAAGGCCGCCCATTGACATGCTGGATTTGCGGACTTACATCCACTACTGCATTGGCAGCATTGAAAATTCCATAGTGAACGCGATATTCTAAATGTTCACCTGTACCAAAACTTGCTTGTGGCACACGGCGGTATGAGTCTTTGGTGTGGAAAGCAGTAGAAATGCTAATCAATATAATCAATACAACACGTAAAAGCATATCAAAGGCAGTGTAGATTCTCTGATTTTATTGTTTTACTCATAAGTACGAGAAAAAGAAGGTAGAAGTTCAAAACATGGCTTAAAACGAGGTTGGATATTTGGCTTTTAAATACAAAAGATAGTTGCGGAAATTTCCTTTAAATTGATTCTCAAATTCAGCTTTGAACTGATTTTGTTGAGAATGATATGTCAAATATCCAATAAAGAACGCGTTATTGGGCAGTTTCTTGCTGCGCCAAGCGTATTTTTTACCAACCAAGCCACCCAGAAGCGTATCAGAATTCATTACAATTTGCCGAATTGCTCTTGATTTGAGTGTGTCTTTTTGTGATGCAGAAAGCTTGATATTCAGGCTTTTATATAAACTGTCCAGTTGTGTCGCTCCGCGAACGATGTGTTGACTGATCGCATCATTGTATCGCTTACGGAACTCATATTTTTCGAGTTGTGGCGAGTTTTTACCGTATTTAGCTGTTAAAAATCGAACGGCACCGTAGTCTCCTACAAAATTAGCCAAGTTCTCATTCAATTCCAGATTGTCTTTTACAAACAATGTACCGTGGGTCATTTCGTGGATGATAAGATTAGCCAAACTCCCCTCACCCCGATACAACATAGAAGACAAAATCGGATCTTTGAAGAAGCCCAACGTACTCCAGGCAGAAACTTCGTTGATTTGGGTATCATTTCCTTCAGCGATAAGCACCTGTTCTTCACTTTGCGCACGCGTGCTGTCAAAAAAACCTTTGTAGGCAAAAGTCCCGATGATGGGAAAACGCCATTCTTTCGGCACTAATTTATATTTTTCAGAAGCCGTGATTACCCATAAAATGGGTTTTCCTTTCTGGTCAAAAAACTCAGTATAACTTCCCGAAGAGTCCAATCCGAGCGAATCAACTGCAAACTGTTTTATTTCACCAATAAGCCTTAGCCGTTGTTTGAGCGAATCAGGTAAAGCAGGATCTTGTAGAACTTCCGAAACGGGTCGGGTATTAAACAAAATATGCAGTTGCCCTTTTGCCTGCATATAACCATAGCTGACCAATTCGTGGTAGTAAATACCAAGAATGACCAAAATGGCTAAGACTGCAAGAAGTATTTTTTTTAACATCGTGTAAAATCTATAGCCAGCTATAGGTAAAAAAAGGGAGCCTTACGGGGGGCCTTGCCTTTACTATGAACTGCGAACTATGGACTGCGTACTTCTCTTCCCGTACCAAGAAGTCAAGATTTGCCTCAATTGTTTATACTCAATCAAAAAACCATCATGACCATACAATGAGTCAATCTCTTGATATTCAGCATCAGGAATGTGTTTGGTCAAGAATTTTTGTTCGCTCGGCTGAAACAAAAGATCGGAACTAATTCCTACCACAAGGGTATGTGCTTTCACCTGCGCCAGCGCGTGGATAATACTGAGACGATTACGCCCTACATTGTGTAAATCCATCATGCGGGAGAGTGACCAATAGGAAAAAGCGTTGAAACGATTGGCGAGCTTATCACCTTGATATTTCTGGTAGGTAGCTGCTCTAAAATTATCCGTTTGCTCATTGCTGTCACGGGCTTGAGTGAAGTCGTAAGTGTCGTAATTTCGATAAGAAAGTAGCGCTATTGAGCGAGCTACCTTCATACCTTCAACGCCTGCGTCTGGGCGATTTTCTGACCAAGTAGGGTCGGCTTTGATGGCCATTCGCTGTGATTCGTTGAAGGCAATGCCCCATGGAGAATGTACGGCATTGGTGGCAATTAATACCAAATTTTCGATTAGGTCAGGGTTGATAATGGCCCATTCAACTGCTTGCTGTCCACCTAAGGAGCCTCCTACAAGGGTGTGAATACTGCTAATCCCGAGTTCTTCCCGTAGCAATTCAAAAGCGTAGATATTATCACGAATGGTAATATCTGGAAAAGTGCGATAATAAGGTTGGCCTGTTGTGACATTGAGGCTTAGAGCATTGGTAGAACCATAATGAGAACCTAATACATTGACACAAATAATAAACCAATCTTTGGGGTCGTAATGTAGGCCATTTCCCACCAAGCCATCCCACCAATCGGCTGGGTCTGAACTACCCGTGAGGGCATGGCAAATCCATAAAACATTACTCTGTTCAGCGTTCAATGTACCATGAGTAGTATAAGCCAATTGAAAGCCCGACAATTCGCCGCCCAGTTCCAATGGGAAAGTGTAAGGATATTTAAACGTATGTAATGCCAAGATTTAAATTTTTTAAGTGAAAGCAGATAGATTCTAAGCGGTTTTAGACGACTTTAACCCTTAAAATCTATCTTAAAATCCCAAATTTACTAAGCGATTGCGTCAAATGCCTGCTGTAAATCGGCTTTAATGTCTTCAATGTGTTCGATTCCAGCCGAAATACGGAGTAATCCCGCCTCTACACCTGCGCTGGCTTGTTCAGCCTCTGAAAGCTGCGAGTGTGTAGTACTGGCAGGGTGAATAATCAATGTTTTGGAATCACCCACGTTGGCCAAATGGCTAATTAACTTGAGTGAGTTGACAAAATTATCAGCAGCTTCTTTCCCAGCTTTCAACTTGAAAGACAACACCCCGCCAAATCCACGTGTTAAGTACTTTTTCGCCAGTTCATGGTATTTACTGCTTGCCAGTCCAGGATAGTTTACATAATCAACGGCGGGATGCGCTTCCAGCCATTGGGCCAGTGCCAAAGCATTTTCACAAGTGCGTTCTACGCGCAACGAAAGCGTTTCTAAGCCCTGTAACAACAAAAATGAATTGAAAGGACTTTGAGCAGGCCCCCAATCACGTAAGCCCTCTACCCGAGCCCTGATAATAAATTGAATATTGCCGAATGGCCCACCGATTCCAAAAACATCATTCAGAACCAAACCATGATAGCTTGGAGAAGGAGATGTAAATTGTGGATATTTACCATTTCCCCAGTTGAAAGTGCCTGCATCTACAATCACTCCTCCCATACTTGTACCATGTCCTCCAATCCATTTAGTAGCCGATTCAACCACAATGTGTGCGCCCCACTTAATGGGTTGACAAATAGCACCACCCGCTCCGAATGTGTTGTCCACAATAATAGGCAAATCATATTTAGCGGCTAATTGCGCAAAGGCGTCAAAATCAGGCACATTAAATCCAGGGTTACCGATGGTTTCCAAATAAATGGCTTTGGTTTTTTCATCAATAAGTTTTTCAAAACTTTCTACCTTATCGCCATTAGCAAAACGGGCATCCACACCAATGTTTTTGAAAGAATTTTTAAATTGGTTGTAAGAACCACCATACAGAAATGAGGTTGTTACGAAGTTGTCACCTACGGTTGTGATGTTGTTGATGGCCAAAAATTGAGCTGCATGACCTGATGCCACCGCCAAGGCCGCTACGCCACCTTCCAACGCAGCGATGCGTTTCTCAAACACATCGTTGGTGGGGTTCATGATGCGGGTGTAAATATTGCCAAACTCTTTGAGAGCAAACAAATTAGCTCCATGCTCGGAACTATTGAAAGCATAAGCTGTGGTTTGATAAATAGGTACAGCACGAGCATTGGTAGTGGGGTCAATAGCCTGTCCAGCGTGTTGTTGTAAGGTTTCAAAACGTAAATCTGACATGGATTGTGATAGTTATTGGTTAGAAATCAGTGGTAAATACGTAAATTTCTCGACAGAAAAATGGCTGTCGAATCCAAGTTATTTGAACACAATTTGATGCGCTCAAGGCGCATTCTTTTTTCTGGAAATCTTAACATGAGTGTTTCGATTTATATGCCCCGATTGCTCAGGTAGGAATTAGCACCTTATTTCTTCTACTTGGAAACAGGTTGCCAGAGGTTCATGGAGCCTATTCTCTCCCCTCTTCTGTATAAATCAATCGCTGTGCGAATGAGAAGCAACTGACTTGATGCGACAATATTACGGCACAAGGGGCAAAATCCAAAATTATTTACTAAAAAAACTGCGTGACTCAGGCTA